>DAIOVT010000201.1:0-6994 GCA_036758885.1 Kineosporiaceae bacterium | reverse complement strand
GCCGGTGACCCGGCCCCGTTCGACGGTGATGACCCGAACCGGATGGTTGACGACCCGACCTCGAACGGGCAGATCACCGCGCGGATGCTGCACCTGTACGAGCAGACTCTCGCGCAGTTCCCCGACATCGGGTGGGGCTGCTACTCGCCCCGCCCCGGCACCACTTCGGAGCATCCTCTCGGCAGGGCGTGCGATCTGACGTTCGGCAACGCGATCGGCCAGTACCCGACCGCCGAGCAACTCGACTACGGCTGGCAGGTCACCGAGTGGATGCAGACCCACGCCGAAGCGCTCGGCGTCGAGTACCTGATCTGGCAGGGCAAGATCTGGTCGCTCTCGCGCGATGCGGAGGGCTGGCGTCCGTACAACGGCGGCGGGATGCACGACCCCGACAACGTGACGGGTGGGCACTACGACCACCTGCACGTCACGGTGAAGTAGCGGGGTGCGTCATGGACGTGTTTCCCGACTTCGACGGACTGGCCGGTATCAGCGATCTACGAGAGGTCGTCGGAGCGCTACTGATGTTCGCCCTCATCATCGCCGTGCTGATGCTGATCGTCTCGGCGATCATCTGGGCGGTCTCATCGAGCACCGGCAACTATTCCGCCGCCGCCAAAGGCCGCGTCGGAGTGCTGGTCTCCCTCGGCGGCGCAATCCTCGCCGGTGCCGGTGTCGCCTGGATGAACTGGCTGCTCGGCGTCGGCCAGCAACTCTGACCCGCCCTGGCTTCTGAGCGCCCGCCCCTCCGGGGGTGGGCGCTTTTTCGTGTGCGTGGCAGCGGCGAGCACCTGACGGCAGAACCATCCGTCCTCTCGAAAAGGAGAACTGCCGTGATCGACATCGACCCTAACTCCAGCGGCTTGCCGGGCATCGAGCAGCTGCGCATCATCGTCGGCGCAGTCATGACCGTGGGCCTGATTCTCAGTGTTCTGGCGCTGATCGTCAGCGCGATCATCTGGGCCTACGGCTCGAACTCCAGCAATCCGCATCTGGCCGGTCGGGGCAAGATCGGCGTGTTGATCTCGTGCGGTGCCGCCGTCGTCTGTGGCGCGAGCGTGACCCTCATCAACTTCTTCTGGGGCGTCGGCCAAGCCGTCTGACCCGCCCATCTACTCCGAACCACTAGGAGGCTCGTGATGGGCGTGTGCGATATCCCCGTCATCTCTACCGTCTGCGACGTTGCCGGTGAAGCCGCCGCGACGCTGATCTCGGCACCATTCGACTGGCTCGCCAGCGCGATGGGTGCGGCCGCCGGCTGGCTCTTCGAGGCCGTGTGGACGGTCTTCGACTCGACCACGCTGGTCGACGTCACCAGCGGCGAGTACGTGGGCGTCTACAACCTGATCTTCGGCATCGCCGTGTTCGTCATGTTGCTGTTCTTCTGTCTGCAACTCATCACCGGCATGATTCGCCGAGAACCCGCAGCCCTCTCCCGCGCAGCCCTGGGCCTGGCCAAGAGCGTGCTCGGTTCCTTTGTGGTCATCACGCTCACGGCTCTGCTGCTGGAGATCGTCGATCAACTCTCGGTCGGCATCATCCAAGCCGCAGGCGAAACCACCGCCACGATGGGCGACAAGATCGCCCTGCTGGTCGCCGGGCTGACCGCGCTGAACGTGGGTGCTCCCGGCGTCGGGGCGATTCTGACCATCTTCCTCGCAGCCCTGGCCATTGCCGCCGCCGCGATCGTGTGGCTGTCGCTGCTCATCCGCAAGGCGCTCCTGCTGGTCGCGGTGGTTCTGGCCCCGTTCGCGTTCTCCGGTGCCTCGTGGGATGCCACGCGCGGCTGGATTTCCAAATGGGCGATGTTCGTGGTCGCCTTGGTGCTCTCCAAGCTCGTGCTGGTCGTCATTCTGCTGGTCGCGGTGACCCAGGTGTCGGCCCCGATCGACGCCGACCTGTCGAACATCGCCGACCCGCTCGCCGGGGTCGTGCTGATGGCACTGGCCGGGTTCGCCCCGTACATGACGTACCGGTTCCTGTCGTTCATCGGCTTCGACCTCTACAACTCAATGGGCAGCGAGCAAGAGGCCAAGAGCGCACTCAACCGCCCCGTGCCGACACCGGGCAAGCCGCAGGGCGGCGACCCGAAGCAAGTCCTCGACGGGAAAGGCGACGGCGGCGACAAGAAAGCCAGCAGCGGAAGCGGCGGTGCCGGTGGTGGCCCCAAGGCGAAGCCCACGCCACCGCCGTCCTCAGCTGGCGGTGCTGGCGCAGGCAGTGGTTCTGCCGGAGCCGCAGGTGGCGGTGCGGCGGCGGCAGGCCCGATCGCTGCCGGGGTCGTGGCCGGTGCCGCCGTGGTCAAAGCAGCAGCAACCGCCGGGCCGAAAGCAGGGCAGGCGCTCGCCGATCAAGCCGACCACGCCGCGAGCGGTGCCGAGCAGTCGGGGTCGGCCCCGGTCACCCCGCACGCGCCGCCGCCCTCGCAACCACTGCCGAAGACCCCCAGCAGTTCCCCGCCACCGAAGCCGACCAAGGAGTGACCCGCCATGCCCAGCACTGAAACGGCCCACGAGCGCGGCGGCGAGCTGGTGCCCGTGAAGTTCTCCCGTCTCACCAGACGCGGCATCCTGCTCGGCCTGTCGCTGAGCCAGCTGATTACCCTCGGTGTCGGCGGGGCGAGTCTCGTGGCCGCGTTCTACGGCGGTGGCGGTGTCCTGTTCCTCATCACCGCGCCCGTCTGGGTGCTCGCTGCTGCGATCACCTGGATTCCGGTTGCGGGCCGCCCGCTCGTGGAGTGGTTGCCGGTGGCCTGCTGGTGGCTGTGGCGCAAGACCGGTGGGCAACTGGCCTACCGGCGCAGAATCGTCACCCCGCGCCCGGCGGGAACGCTCGCGCTGCCCGGCGACATGGCCCGGCTGCGGGAGTACACCGACCCCGAGACCGGGGCTGGGATGGTGCACGACCCGACCGCCGGAACCCTCACCGTCGTCACCATGATCACCCATCCCGCGTTCGTGCTGCTCGACCCCGGCGAGCAGGAACGCCGCGTGACCGCGTGGGGCCGGGTGCTGGCGACCGTGTGCCGCTCCGGGCGCATCGCCACCCTGCAAGTGCTCGAGCGCACCCTGCCGGACTCCGGGCAGGGCTTGGCCGAGTGGTGGGCCGCGCACGGCACCGCTGACGGCTCGTGGGCGGCGACGACCTATCAGGAGCTGATCGACCGGGCCGGGCCTGCCGGGGAACGTCACGCGACCACGCTCAGCCTGAGCCTGGACATGCGCGCCGCCGCCCGCCAGATTCGCACCGCTGGCGGTGGCATCAAGGGCGCGGCGAACGTGCTGCGTCAGGAGATGGGCACCCTGTTGGCGGCGCTGCGCTCGGCAGACCTGACGAGCAAGGGCTGGCTCAGCACGGGGCAGATCGCGGTCATCCTGCGCTCGGCGTATGACCCGGCTATCGCCGCGACGCTGGAACGCCACGGCGACCTCGGGCACGACCTCGCCACCGCCGGGCCGGTCGCGGTCACCGAGTCGTGGGGGCATCTGCGCAGCGACTCGGCCTATCACACCGTCGTCTGGATTTCGGAGTGGCCGCGCTCGATGGTGCATCCGGGGTTCCTCTCACCCGTGTTGCTGTCCAGTGGTATCCACCGTGCGTTCTCGTTGATCTGTACCCCGTTGCGCACCGATCAGGCCGCGCGCGACATTCGCCGCAAGAAAACAGAGTACATCAGTGACGCGGCCCAGCGCGCCCGCATCGGGCAGATCGAAGACGCTTCGCAAACCGCTGAGTACCACGACGTGCTCCAGCAGGAGGCCGACCTCACCGCCGGGCACGGGGTGCTGCGCTACACGGGTCTGATCTCCGTGTCGGCCGACTCGCTCGAGGAACTGGAAGCGGCCGTCGCCGCTATCGAGCAGGCCGCCGTCCAAGCCTCGTGCGAGACGCGTGTGTTGGTCGGCCAGCAGGCGCAAGCGTTCACCGCCGCCGCGCTGCCGCTGTGCCGCAAGGTCTGAGCCGTCCGGCGCACCTCGAAGCCACCCGCACCGATTCATCTGGAGGCCCGACATGCCTACGTTCAACGACCCGACCGCCGACGCGGAGGAAGCCCGCCAAGCGTTGCGCGGTCTCGCGCACGCCACCATCCGCATCGACGACCCAGACCGGCTCTACGGCATCGTCGGGGAACTGCTCGGCTCGGCACGCTCGTTCGAACAGTCGCTGATCCAGATGGCCGGGGCCAGCCTCACCTATCAAGGCCGCGCCGCGCATGACGACGGCGACCGCAATCTCGGCGCGGCCGACGCCTGGGCCGCCGCCGACGCGCTCCGGCAGGCCGCTCAGCACGCCAGCGCCTTGGAGTCTTCGCTGGATCAGGCGTCCGGGCACCTGGGCCGCATCGCCTGGCAGCGACCGCAACGGCAATGGGTGACGGTGGTGTTCTTGCAGGGCGACGAAGCCGAGCAGGTGCTCGACCTCGTAGATCGGGGCGACCTCGATGACGCGCTGAGCCAGCTGCGCGGCTACGACTACGGGGACGAGACCACCAACGCCGCGCTCGCCAACGGACACGTCTACGACGAACCGCCCACCGACCTGAACTCCCAACGAGTCGATGACGACGACTACGCCCTGATCTACAGTCTCGCCCTCGGGCACGCCGGGCTGTACCGCGCTTACATCCCTCCCGCCGACGCGACGACAGCGGGTGACGGCCCGCAGCACACCGGGCCTGCGCAGGACGCGGCCAATGCCGAGGCCGCGCGGCGGGCGCTCGATGAGCGCCGGAACCGGGTGCGCGGCGACGGTTCATGGTTCACCCCTGACCGGATCGCGGAGGTCAAGCGCAACCGAGGGCTGGAGCGATGAGCCCCCGCGATGATGAGAAACTGCACGCCTCGGTGCTGGTCGCCCCAGCGAAAGAGCGACGACGCTACCGCAAGCAGCGACGCCAGGCCGCGAACCAGCTGCACCGCGAGCAGCGTCAGCAGTGGATGGACGAGGCCAAGGCCAAAGCGGAGGCCGAGAAAGCCGAGCGCGCGGCACGCCAGTATCTGCCCGCCGCAGGCGAGCCCGGCGCGTCGATGCTGCGCACGCCGGGCCGTTTCCGTCTGCCCCGGCATCAAGACACGAGCGCCACCTTGTCGGGCGCGTATCCGTTCGTCGCCGAGGGCGGCCTCGGCAGTAGCGGAGTGTTCGTCGGCCAGGATCTCTACAGCGGCGGCTCGTT
The DNA here is from genome assembly GCA_036758885.1 of Kineosporiaceae bacterium. Lineage (GTDB taxonomy): Bacteria > Actinomycetota > Actinomycetes > Actinomycetales > Kineosporiaceae > DAIOVT01. The sequence goes on along the minus strand of DAIOVT010000201.1, from coordinate 1,821 downwards.
CGTGTACGACCCGTGGGTGCTCTACGCCAACGGCGTCATCACCGCACCGAACCTCATCATCGCCGGGATCGTCGGCTCCGGTAAGTCCTCACTGGTGAAGTCGCTCTACACCCGCAGCCTCCCGTTCGGGCGGCGCGTGTACGTGCCGGGCGACCCGAAAGGGGAACATACGGCGGTCGCCGAGGCGGTCGGCGGCAGGGCTATCGCGCTCGGGCACGGCATGGCGAACCGGCTCAACCCTTTGGACGAGGGCTATCGACCCTCCAACTTCACCGACGCGGAGTGGGAGAGCACCGTCGCTGCACGCCGCCGCGACCTCATCGGCGCGCTGGCAGAGGTCGTGCTTACGCGCCCGCTGACCCCGCTTGAGCACACCGCGATCGACACCGCGCTGACCGCGACCGTGCGGGAGAACGCGGTACCGATTCTGCCGATGGTCGTCGAGCGCATCCTCACCCCGTCCCACGACGCCGACGGACGGCTGGCGGAGGACGGCCGCATCGTCGGCCACGCTCTGAGGCGGTTGGTCGCGGGCGATTTGGCGGGGTTGTTCGACGGCCCCTCGACGGTACAGTTCGATCCGACGCTGCCGATGATGAGCCTCGACCTGAGCCGCGTGACCGAGAACAGCACGCTCATCAGCGCGTTGATGACGTGCTGCTCGGCGTGGATGGAGTCGGCGCTGCTCGACCCGGCAGGCGGTCAGCGGTGGGTGATCTATGACGAGGCGTGGCGTCTGATGTCGCAGCCGTCGTTGCTCAGACGGATGGACGCGCACTGGCGGCTCGCCCGGCATTACGGCATCGCCAACGCCTTGATCTTCCACAAGCTGACCGATCTGGAGAACGTCGGCGACTCCGGTAGCGCCATGCGGTCGCTCGCCAACAGCCTGCTGGCGAACGCCGAGACGCGCGTGATCTACCGGCAAGAATCCGACCAGCTGGGCGTCACCGCCAAGGCCCTCGGCCTGACGACCACCGAGCGCAAGCTGCTGCCCTCGCTCGGCGTCGGGCAGGGACTGTGGAGCATCAAAGAACGCAGCTTCATCGTTCAGGCGCAACTACACCCCGCCGAGTTGGAACTCTTCGAAACAGGGTTCCGGGCAAGGGGTCTGGCTCCCGGCACCAGAGGTTCGTGACCGCACGGTGCGTCTGCCGGTGCACCTGACGGGTATGACACAGCATTCAGCATCCGCGTTCACTCTTCGCCCGACTCCGCCTTACGACATCGAAGGGCGCATGTTCGAGCCTGGCGAGACCGTCGGTGTCGCCGTCCTGCTCCGTAGCACCGAAGCCAACCAGTACGGCGAGGTACAAGCGACCATCACTGCCGCCGACTTCCCGGCTCGGTGGGAAGCCCTGGTGTTCGTCGGATACGACAGCGGAACGCTCAACAACATCGACCCCCGCTGAGGCGCTGACCCCCTGTTCCGGGTGACGGTGCGTACCTGGCGGTATGAGAAAACCGCCTGCTCACGCCTCTGCTCCCGCGCCGGTGTCGATGCCGCTGATCCGCCTGACCGTGCACGACGACGGCACGATGAGCGCCACCGTCAATGGGGAACCCCTCACTCCTCCGTTCGGCGAGGGCGTATGGCGGCGCAGCTCGTTCGCGCAGATTGTCGATCAGGTCACCGCCGACCGGATGATCCCGGCACGGGTCGAGGTCACCGAAGCCGATGGCTCCACATTCACCGACATCATCACCGCCACCGCCCGCAAGAACTCCCCGGCATCGGCACCGCCCGAACCCGCCCCGGCCGACGTGCCCCGGCTGCTGGAAGTCACCGGGGAGGGCTTCGTGCCCGGCGAGGACGTTGCC
>DAIOVT010000200.1:0-6997 GCA_036758885.1 Kineosporiaceae bacterium | reverse complement strand
CACCTCGGTGGTGAACCGGCCCCGGCTGTCGACCGGCACCACCGGCTCGATGCCGGCGGCGTCGGTGACCACCTTGTCCTCCTCACCGAAGGCGGGAGCGATGTGCACGACGCCGGTGCCGTCGTCGGTGGTCACGTAGTCGGCGAGCAGGATCTGGTGGGCGTTGGTGCGGCCGGCGAAGAACGGGAACGGCGGGGTGTAGGTGGTGCCGAGCAGATCGGCACCCTTGACCCGGGCGACGACCCGGTCGGCGGCGTCGTCCCCGAGTTCGCGGGCGTAGTGCCCCAGCCGGGCCTGCGCGAGCAGGAACCGCTGCTCCGGGTACTTCTCCCCGCCGGTGATGACGACGTAGTCGAGGTCGGGGTGCACCGCCATCGCCAGGTTCGACGGCAGCGTCCACGGGGTGGTCGTCCAGATCAGCGCGCGCACACCGGCGTAGGGGCCGCTGGTCAGCGGGAAGGCCACCGTGACCGCCGGGTCCTGGCGCTGCTGGTAGGTGTCGTCCATGCGGGTCTCGGTGTTGCCCGGCGGGGTAAAGCAGAGACAGCAGTAGGCCAGCACCCGGAAGCCCTCGTAGACCAATCCCTTGTCCCACAACGACTTGAAGGCCCACATCACCGACTCCATGTAGCTGGGGTCAAGGGTCTTGTAGTCGTTGTCGAAGTCGACCCAGCGCGCCTGCCGGGTGACGTAGGCCTCCCACTCCTTGGTGTAGGCGAGCACCGAGGTGCGGCAGGCGTCGTTGAACGCGGCCACGCCCATCGCATCGATCTCGGACTTGTGCTTGATGCCGAGCTGTTTCTCGGCCTCGACCTCGGCGGGCAGGCCGTGGCAGTCCCAGCCGAACCGGCGCTCGACCCGGTTGCCGCGCATGGTGCGGAACCGCGGCACGACGTCCTTCACGTAGCCGGTCAGCAGGTGGCCGTAGTGCGGCAGGCCGTTGGCGAACGGCGGGCCGTCGTAGAAGACGTACTCGTTGCCGCGTTCGGTGGGCGCCTGCGGCTCGCGGCGGTTCTCGATGCTGGCCTGGAAGGTGTCGTCGGCCTGCCAGCGGGTGAGCACCCGCTCCTCGATCGCGGGCAGCGCGGGGCTCGAGGGAACGTCCGGGTAGGGCCGCTCGGTGGTGCTCGACGGTTCGCTCGTCGAGCCGGTGGGCTGCGTGGCCACGGTGGTTCTCCTCGGTGCGTCGGTCCGTTGCGTCGATTCGGTACGTCGTCCTGGTTCGATCGAGGACGACGCTCCGGCCCGGCCGGGACACCGCGGTACCACCTCGGTTGCACCCGCACCGGAGGTCCGGCACGAGCACCACTCGTTCTTCGGCTGTGACGGGCCGGACCCGTCCGGTTCTACTGGGTGGCCGGGTCGCCCCGATCACTGTTCTTCCGGAGGCTCACCGGTGATTGCCGGATCGCTGCCTGTGGCGTCGATGGTAACCGTGGTCACGGCACCCGGCCAAAGCCGATATCCGCACCGGCCGGGACGCTGCCGTCACCGCGTTCGGTCACTCCTCGAACAGTGCGGTAACACCCAGGGACGGCGGACCATTCCGTCACGGGTCCTCTCGGACGGCGGCCAGGCCGGCCTCGAGCAACGGCTGCACCGCAGAGCCGGCCAGCTCGAACCCGGGGCCGACCGTCTTGCCGTTGATGTGGCGGAAGTGGATGCCCTCGACGATGGCGGCCAGCTTGTAGGAGGCCAGGGCGAGGTACCAGCCGAACCGGGGCACCTCGGCGCCGCCGGTCCGCGTGTAACGCTGCAGGGTCTCCGGCTCGCTCAGGTAGCCGGGCGCCAGCGAGGCGTCGCTGACCAGGGCACCGAGCAGACCGGCCAGCCGCTGATAGACGATCATCAGAGCCAGGTCGGTGACCGGGTCGCCGAGCGTCGCCATCTCCCAGTCGATCACGGCGGCCGGCCGGTCCCCGGCGTCGATCAGCACGTTGTCCAACCGGAAGTCGCCGTGCACGATGCCGGCCGACGACTCCCCCGGCACGTCCGCGGTCAGGGCGTCGTGGAGTGCCACCGCGGCCGGCAGGTCGCGGGAGTGCGATGCCTCGAGCTGGCGCCGCCACCGCTCGACCTGGCGGCCGAGGAACCCCTCGGGCCGCCCGAAGTCCTTGAGCCCCACCGTGTTCGGGTCGATCGCCCGAAGGACGGCCAGGGTGTCGACCAGCCGCTCGGAGATCGCCCGGGTGCGTGTCTCACCGAGTGCGAGGAGTTCCTCGCGGCGCCGGAACGGCGCGCCGGTGACCCGCTCCATCAGATAGAACGGGGCGCCGAGCACGTCGGTGTCGGCGCAGAACGCCAGCATCCGCGGCACCGGCACCTCAGTGGGCTGCAGCGCCGACATCACCCGGTACTCCCGGCCCATGTCGTGCGCGGTGGCCAGCACGTGCCCCAACGGCGGACGGCGCAACACCCACTCCTGCTCTCCGTCGCCGACCAGGTAGGTCAGGTTCGACCTGCCGCCGGCGATCAGCTCGGCGTGCAGCGGGCCGTGACCGGGCGCCGTCCGGAGTGTGGGGGGTTCGCCGAACCCGCCGTGCAGCCACGCCGACAACCGGTCCAGATCCATTCCGGGAGTAGGCGATTGCGCCTTCCGGCGCCCGCTCACGACGGCCCCATCAGGGTGACACCACCGTCGACCACCACGGTCTGCCCGGTCAGCCAGCCGGCCGCGTCGCTGAGCAGGAAGGCGACCAGCCCGGCGACGTCCTCGGGCACGCCGAGCCGGCCCAGCGGATAGGTGCCGGCCACCTGCTGCTCACGGCCCTCGTACAGGGCGGTCGCGAACCGGGTCTTCACCACGCCCGGCGCGACGGCGTTCACCCTGATCCGCGGGCCGAGTTCGACGGCGAGTTCCTCGGTCAGATGCATCAGCATCGCCTTGCTGGCGCCGTAGAAGGCGATGCCCGGAGCGGGTTTCAGCCCCGCGATCGAGGCGACGTTGACGATCGCTCCCCCGTGCTCGCCCATCCAGGCCTGGTTGGCGATCTGGATCCAGGAGAGCGTGGCGATGCAGTTCACCTCGACGATCTTGCGGGCGGCATCGAGGTCGAGCTCCATCAGCGGCCCGTAGACCGGGTTGATACCGGTGTTGTTGACCAGCAGATCGAGGCTGCCGAACCGCTCGATCGCCCGGTCGACGACCTTCTGCCGATGCTCCGGATCGGCCGCGTTGCCGACGACGGCCAGGGCCACCTCGGCGCCGCCCAGTTCCGCCGCGGCGGGCTCCAGGGTCTGTGGATCACGGCCCGTGATCACCACCCGCGCCCCACCGGCGACCAGTTCCTGGGCGATGGCCAGGCCGATGCCGCGGCTGGCCCCGGTGACGACCGCCGTCCGGCCGGCGAACCGCTCGCCCGCCGTCGCCGCTGGTCCCTCGCTCGACGTCGTTGTCATCCGTCCCGTCTCCTCCGCTCGCAACTGCGTGCCGACATCCGATCACGCCCGGCACGGGGTGGGGCAAGAACCCCACCGCTCGCCGAAACTCGGCGATCACTCGGGGTGCGACCCGCGATCCACGTCCCACGATTACGCAGCGCCACGGGTTACGCTCCCGCCGTGCGGAAGGTTGACGCTGCGCCACCGAGCATGCCGAGGCGTGCCGATACGTCGCGTCGGTCCCGGGCGGCGCGACCACTGGGCGTTGCCGTGGCCGCCGTCGCCACCGGGGCGTTGCTGACGCCGCTCACCCCGTCCGCGGCCCAGGCGGCAACCCCTTCTCCGGCAACGGGTTTCGACCTGTCGGTGGGCGTCTCCTCGGCGGTGACCGCGAGCCCCGGCAAGTCCGCCGCGGTCTCGGTCTCGTGGACGAACAACGGGCCGAAGGCCAGCGCCGCCGGCACGGTGACCTACACCCCGCCGGTCGGTGTGCGGGTGTCCGGGTTGCCGGCCGGCTGGAAGGCCGCCGGTCGCGGCGCCTCACGATCGATCCCGGCCATGGCCGTCAAGGCGCGGGGCAGTGCCACGATCACGGTCACGGTGCCCGCCACGGCCAAGCCGGGTGGCCTGCTGGTCGGCGGTTTCGCCTCGATCAGCGCCGCGGGCGACCGGGCCGTCGGCAACAACGAGGCCTCGAACCGCATCCAGGTGGCCGCCGCGCCGAAGGCGACCACCACCCCGAAGACCACACCCAAGGCCACGGTGAAGACCACCCCGAAGGCGACACCCAAGGCGACCCCGAAAGCGACGGGCAGCCCTTCGGCGAAGGCCACCCCGGCCGCCGGCGGCCAGACCTCACCCCGGGCGAGTGTCACGCCGTCCAAGCCGGTGACCAGCCCGACCGGGGCCGGGATCACCCGCCGCGTGCCCACTCCGACCGCACGTCCCACGACGCGCGTGACCCGAACCGCGGCCACCCCACGACGCGCCACCTCGACCCCGGCCAGCGCGGCAGCCACCGGGGGCGTCTCCTCGGTGAACCCCACGGGCGCCGCCGCAGGCGTGATCGAGGTGGCCGATCCGCCGGCCCGGATCGGCGTGCTGCCGGCCCTGGGTGCCCTGGCCTGTTTCAGTGCCGCCGGAGCCGGTCTGGTGGTGCTGCGCCGCCGCCGGTTCGACGCCCGGGTCGCCGAGACCGAGCGCCGGCAGGTGATCGTTCTCGAGGACCCGCACGGTGAGATCCACACCGCCCCCGAGGGTGTGGCCCGGGTGCGGCAGCCCGAGCGCATCGTGCTGCCCGACGCCGCACCCGACGCCGGTCAGCCGGGCGAGCGGGTTCAGGAGTCGGCGAGCCTGTCCAGCGACGCCTGAATCCTGGCCACGTCGGCCTCACCACGCACCGCCCGATCCCTGATCCCGGCCACCACCTTCTCCGGCGCCTTGGCCAGGAACTGCTCGTTGCCCAGCTTCGCCGTGGCGGCGGCGAGATCCTTGTGGGCGGCGGCCAGGTCCTTCTCCAGCCGGGCCCGCTCGGCAGCCACGTCGATCAGACCGTGCAGGTCCAGGGACACCCGCACCTGTCCCTCGGTCAGCCCGGCCGACTCCGCGAAGGCCCCGCCCGCGGCGTCCAGCATGGCCAGTGCGCGGATCTCGTCCTCGTGCCCGGCGAGCGCGTCGTCCAGCCCCTCGATCCGGGCCGGCACCCGCTTGCCCGGGGGCAGACCCTGGTCGGAACGGAACCGGCGCACCTCGGTGACCAGCGTGCGCACCGCATCGATCTCGGCCTCCGCCGCCGGGTCGGCGCGCCCGGCGTCGACCGACGGCCAGGCCGAGATCATCACGGACTCGCCGTGGTCGCTGCGTCCGGAGCCGGCCGTGAGCCGCACCCACAGCGCCTCGGTCACGAACGGCACGATCGGGTGCATCAACCGCAGCACGACGTCCAGCACCTCGCCGAGCACCCGGCGGGTGACCTCGGCCTGGCGGCCACCGTTGCGCAGCGGCAGCTTCGACAGCTCCAGGTACCAGTCGCACACCTCGTTCCAGACGAAGTGGTAGAGCACCCCGGAGAGCTTGGCGAACTGGAAGTCCTCGTACCCCGCGTCCACCTGCTCGGCCACCGCGGCCAGCCGGGAGAGGATCCACCGGTCGGCGACCGACAGTTCGTCGCGGCCCGGCAGATCGCCGGCGGTGGTGGCGCCGTTGAGCAGGGCGAACCGGGTGGCGTTCCACAGCTTGGTGCAGAAGTTGCGGCTGCCGGCGGCCCAGTCCTCGCTGATCGCCTGGTCCGATCCGGGGTTGGCGCCGCGGATCAGGGTGAACCGCACGGCGTCGGCACCGAACCGGTCCATCCAGTCGATCGGGTCGATCACGTTGCCCCGCGACTTGGACATCTTCTTGCCGAACTGGTCGCGCACCAGACCGTGCAGGACGACGGTGTCGAACGGCTGCTCGCCGTCCATCGCGAACAGGCCCATCATCATCATCCGGGCGACCCAGAAGAACAGGATGTCGTAACCGGTGACCAGCACCGTGGTCGGGTACCAGCGACGCAGGTCGGCCGAGTCGTCGGGCCAGCCCAGCGTCGAGAACGGCCACAGGGCACTGGAGAACCAGGTGTCCAGCACGTCGGGGTCCTGCGTCCAGCCCTCGCCGGCCGGCGGCTGCTCGTCGGGACCGACACAGACCACCTCGCCGTTCGGGCCGTACCAGACCGGGATCCGGTGCCCCCACCAGAGCTGGCGGGAGATGGTCCAGTCGTGCATGTTGTCGACCCAGCCGAACCAGCGCGGCTCGAGCTCCTTGGGGTGGATCCGCACCCGGCCGTCGCGCACGGCGTCACCCGAGGCCTTGGCCAGCGGCGCCACCTTGACGAACCACTGCAACGACAGCCGCGGCTCGACCACGGTGCCGCACCGGGAGCAGTGCCCCACCGCGTGCACGTACGGACGCTTCTGCGCACCGGTGCGTCCCTGTCGCTCCAGCTCCTCGCGCACCGCCACCCGGGCCTCGAACCGGTCCATGCCGTCGAAACGTGTTCCGGTGTCGGCGATCTCGCCCTCGGGGTTCATGATCACCAGCATCGGCAGGTGGTGCCGCCGGCCGATCTCGAAGTCGTTCGGGTCGTGCGCCGGGGTCACCTTCACCGCCCCGGTACCGAACTCGGGGTCGACGTGCTCATCGGCGACCACCGGGATACGCCGGCCGGTGAGCGGCAGCTCGATCTCGCGGCCCACCAGGTGCGCATAACGCGCGTCGTCCGGGTGCACCGCCACCGCGGTGTCGCCGAGCATCGTCTCCACCCGGGTGGTGGCCACGACGATCCGGTCCTCACCGTTCGGGTCCCCGTAGATCAGCTCGACGAGTTCGCCGTCGTCGTCCTGATGCTCCACCTCGATGTCGGACAGCGCCGTCATGCACCGCGGACACCAGTTGATGATGCGCTCGGCGCGATAGATCAGGTCGGCGTCGTAGAGCCGCTTGAAGATCGTCAGGACGGCGCGGGACAGCTCGGCGTCCATGGTGAACCGCTCGCGGGTCCAGTCGACGCTGTCACCGAGCCGGCGCATCTGGGCGAGGATCTGCCCGCCGGACTCGTGCCGCCACTGCCACACCC
>DAIOVT010000199.1:0-7000 GCA_036758885.1 Kineosporiaceae bacterium | reverse complement strand
GACGAACCGATCGGCGTGCATCTGCTCGGCTGGCCCGAGCCGGACGTCGTGCACCCGCTCGTCGACGGCCGGGTGCAGCTCGATCTGCCCGGGGATCTGATCACCGGATACGGGTTCACCCGGATGGCCGTCGCCGACGGTTCCCCGCGGCTGCGCGACGGGCTGCTCGCCGACCCGGCTAACCAGGACCTGATCCGGCATCCGTTCGGCGCCAACGGAGTCCAGTCGGTGCTCGAGCTGCCTGCGGCCCGTCGGCACCGGCTCTGGCACCCCCGCGAGCCCGGTTCGTGGCTGCCGGCCGTCTCCGCCTCGGGCCGGCGGCTCTGGCTGCACCTGCCCCCGAACCCCGAACGGGTACTGATCCTCCTGGACGGCGCGGTCTGGGCCGAGCCCGATCTCGGCCTGCAACCGGCGGTCGACCGGCTCGCCCGGGCGATGGACGTCGCCCTCGCCCTGGTGCTGGTGGACACCGCCGACCGTGCCGTCCTGGCCCGGCGGGAGGAGATGGCCGCGATCCTCGGCGAGGTCAAGGACGTTGTGACCCGACGCCTCGACGATGAACCCGGCCCCGATCGGACCGTTCTGGTGGGGCAGAGCTACGGCGGCCTGGCCGCCGCGGGACTGCTGGTCGACACCGGCCTGGCGGGCAGCGCGATCCTGCAGTCGGGCTCGTTCTGGTTCGACGGCGAGGGCTCCTACGACAGCGAGGTCCCGGGCGCGCTGACCCGGCAGTTGAGCGAACCGCAGCCGCACCGATCGATCGTGGTGCAGGCGGGTTCGGTCGAGGGCAACATGCTCGACCAGTCCCGCTGGTTCGCCGAGGCGGCCCGGGCCGCCGGCTGGACGGTGCACTTTTCGGAGTTCACCGGAGGACACGACTACGGCTGGTACCGGCACGGCCTGCTCCACGCGATCGAGCAACTCCCCCGTGATCATGCAGAACCGCACGCTCGCCCGTGCGCAAGCGACCCCAACCCCCGGCGTGATCATGCAGAACTGCACGCCCGCCCGTGCGTAGGCGACCCCAACCCCCGCCGTGATCATGCAGAACTGCACGCCTGCCCGTGTGCAAGCAATCCCAAACCCCCGGCGTGATCATGCAGAACTGCATGCGGGAGATGCGTGCAGTTCTGCATGATCACGAGGGGATGTTGTGCTCCAGTTCGGCGAGCCAGGCCGACGCGGACGCATCGGAGGGCATCCGCCAGTCGCCGCGCGGTGAGAGCGAGCCTCCGCTGACAACCTTGGGACCGTTCGGGATGGCCGATCGCTTGAACTGGTTGCCGAAGAAGCGTTTGTAGAAGACGAGCATCCAGCGGCGGATCTCGGCGAGGTCGTAGCCGACCCGGTCGGCGTCCGGGTACCCGGCCGGCCAGAGCCCGGAAGCCGGGTCCTGCCAAGCCTTCTCGGCCAGGAAGGCGATCTTGCTGGGCCGGTAGCCGCGGCGCAGCACGTGGTAGAGGGTGAAGTCCTGCAGCGAGTAGGGACCGATGGTGGCCTGGGTCGACTGCGGCTTCTCGCCGGGCTTGACCGGCACCAGTTCGGGCGAGATCTCGGTGTCGAGGATCGAGTGCAGCGTGCGGTTCACCGACTCGTCGAACTGCTGCGACGAGATCACCCACCGAATCAGGTGCTGCATAAGGGTTTTCGGCACGCCGGCGTTCACGCCGTAGTGCGACATCTGGTCGCCGACGCCGTAGGTGCACCAGCCCAGCGCCAGCTCGGAGAGATCCCCGGTGCCCACCACGATCCCACCGCGCTGGTTCGCCGCCCGGAACAGGAAGTCGGTGCGCAGACCCGCTTGCACGTTCTCGAAGGTCACGTCGTACTGGGGTTCGCCGTCCCCGGCCGGGTGCCCTAGCCCCTTGAGCATCTGCGTCGCCGCGGGCCGGATGTCGAGCTCCTCGAAGGTGACCCCGAGCGCCCGGGAGAGCGCGGTCGCGTTGCTCTTGGTGTGGTCGGACGTCGCGAACCCGGGCATCGTGAACGCCAGGATGTCCTTGCGGTCGCGGCCCAGCCGGTCGATCGCCTTGGCCGCCACGATCAGCGCGTGCGTGGAGTCGAGGCCACCGCTGACCCCGATCACCAGCTTCGGCGACCCGATCGAGCGCATCCGCTGCTCGAGCCCGGAGACCTGGATGTTGTAGGCCTCGTAACAGTCCTGCGCGAGCCGGGCCTCGTCGTCCGGCACGAACGGGAACCGGTCGAGCACCCGGCGCAGACCGAGATCGCCGGACGGCGGCCCGACCGTGAACGGCACCGTGCGCCAGCCCTCGCCGACACCGAGCGCGACCCGGTTGTCCTCGAAGGACCCCTGCCTGATCCGCTCCTGCCGCAGCCGGTCGAGGTCGACGTCCACCACCGTCGCCTGCGCGGTCTGCGGGAACCGTTCCGAGGCGCCGAGCAGGTCGCCGGCCTCGTAGACCATGGTCATGCCGTCCCAGGACAGGTCGGTGGTCGACTCCCCGGCCATCGCCGCGGCGTAGGCGTAGGCGGCATTGCACCGGGACGACGCGGCGCGGGCGAGCAGGTGCCGGTCGTCGGCCCGGGCCACGGTGATCGGCGAGGCCGAGAGGTTGAGCAGCACGCTCGCCCCGGCGAGCGCGGCCAGGTGGCTCGGCGGTACCGGCACCCACATGTCCTCGCAGATCTCGATGTGGATGACCAGGCCGGGCAGGTCGCGAGCGGTGAAGAGCAGATCGGTGCCGATCGGCACGCCGTCGGCGCTGTCGGCCACCGGCCAGTGCGGCCGGTCGATCAGCCCCGGGGCCAGGTCGGCGGCCGAGGCGAAGTGCCGCTTCTCGTAGAACTCGCGGTAGTTGGGCAGGAAGGTCTTCGGGACGACGCCGAGCACCGCTCCGCGATGGATCGCCACGGCACAGTTGTAGAGCCGATTGCCATGGCGCAGAGGGGCTCCCACGACCACCAGGGGCAGCAGGCCGGCGGTCGCCGCGGCGATGGCGCGCACCGCGTCGTCCACCGCGTCGAGCAGCGGGTCCTGCAGCAGCAGGTCGTCGATCTGGTACCCGCTCAGGCACAGTTCCGGGAACAGCGCGATCGCCACGCCGTCGGCGTCCAGGGCCCGCACCTGCTCGATGATCCGCTCGGCGTTGGTCGCCGGGTCGGCGAGCGCGACCGGCACGGCACAGGCCGCGATCCGGGCGAACCCCTGCCGGTAGAGGTTGTGGAAGGCCTCGCGAGCATCGGCCGCGGTGGGGATCGGTTGTGTCGGCACGGGGTGGAGTCTGCCAAAGACCGGCCGCCGCGGGGCGCTCCCCAGGTACGACGGCGCGGTCCGGGGCGGCTGGGTTCAGACCGGGTCGGGCCTGCCGTACTCGGCGAGCAGGTCGTCGCTCGCCTTCTCGCTGACCAGATAGACCGCGGAGGCGATGAAGAACCCGGGGATGTCCGGGAAGACGGAGGCGTCGACCACCCGCAGACCGGTGACGCCGCGTACCCGCAGGTTGCCGTCGAGCACCGCGCCGGGATCACCGTCGCGGCCGATCCGCGCGGTGCCGCAGGCGTGGTGTCCCCAGGCCTCGTCGCGCGCGAACTCGGCGACCTGGTCGCGGGTCACCGCATCCGGTCCCGGGGTGAGTTCCGACCTGATCTTGATCAGGTCGAGGTTGCCGGCGATCCTGCGGGCGATCTCGACGCCGTCCACCACACCGCTCAGGTCGTCCTCGAAGCCCGGCGAGCCCTCCGCGAAGTAGCGGTAGCGGATGCGGGGAGCCTGACGAGGGTCGGCCGACTCGAGCGTGACCGATCCGGCTCGGTTGCCGGTATGCGCCTTCAGCACCAGGATCGACAGTCGGTTGTGGAACTGGGCACCCTCGCGGGAGTAGCCCGGGTAATAGCCGTGGAAGTCGATCGGCAGCGCGAAGACGATCAGGTCGGAGACCTCCGTGGCGCTCTGCGACTTGGCGATCAGCGCGGCGAGCGTGCCGTTGGTCGTGTACGGCCCGCCGCGGTCCTGCTGCCATTCCGAGAAGAGGGCGTCCGCCTGGCCGGGATCGGCTGGTACGTCGAGGGTCGACCCGTCGAAGATCGGGTAGTCCTCGGACAGGTCGTAGGTGACCGATACCTCGTACCGGTCGTGCAGGTTCTGGCCGACTCCGGGGGAGTCGACGAGGGCGGGGACGCCGATGTCGTCGAGCGCGGCCCGCGGGCCGATCCCGGAGAGCATGAGCAACTGCGGGGTGTTGTAGGCGCCGCCGGCGATGATCACTTCCTTACGGGCGTGAACGGTTCGCGTCCGCGGGCCGGCCGGCGCCGGCTCGGGGTGCCGTCCGGGGTCGTGCGGGTCGCGGTGCCGCGGCGCCGCGGAGTACAGGCGCGAGCCGGTCAGGTACTCGACGCCGACCGCCCGCTTGTCGTCGTCCAGCAGTACCCGGGTGGCCAGGGCGTCCAGGCGGATCTGCAGGCGGGGCGTGCGCGTGGCGACGTCGGTCAGGCGCTCACGCGATCCGTTGCGCTCCCCGTCGCGGATCGCGACCGGCACGAACGCCATGCCCTGGTAGTCGTCCGGTGTGTCGGCGGCGTTGGGGTCGCGGGGCAGGCTGATCTCATCGGGGATCCCGAGCAGTTGCCGGCTGGTGGTCTCGATCGCGTTGATCACGTCGAGGAACCGGGGCTCGCGGCCGGCCAGCGCGGGAGCCGCTCGCGTCGTCCCGAGCCAGCCGTGATGACCGTGACGTGCCTTGGCGTCGCGGGTGGTCTCGTCGTCACCGGGCAGCGGCCGGGCATCGACGCCGCGCCAGTCCTCCAGGCGTTCGATGCGTCCGCGCATCGCCTCGGGGCCCCATGCCGGGTCATCGGTCAGCTCGGCCAGGCGCTGCCAGTCCCGGTCCTGCGGATAGATCGTCACCATCGCGCTGACCGCGGTGCTGCCGCCCAGCGTGCTGCCGCGCGGGTAGAGCACGCCCGCCTCGCCGTCCACGAACTTCGGATCTCGACGGGCGGTCCCCGGATCGCTGTAGTGCTCGACGAAGAAGTCCCAGCGCATGTCGGCGTCCTCGCTGGCGTACGCCTGCATGATCGGCACGGAGTAGTACGGGCACTCATGATCGTTCCCCGCCTCGAGCACCACCACCGAGTGGCCGGCCAGCGCCAGGTTGGCCGCGAGCGGCCCACCTCCCGCGCCCGACCCGATGACGACGAAGTCGAACATCTCGGTGTCGATCTCGGTGTCTGAGCTGTCGGTCATGGTTTCTCCCCGATCTTGTAGGCGCAGCGAGTGAGGGTGCCCGAAGCGAAGGCGGCGCCCTCTGCCCCAGCCTGCCCCACCGCAGGCCGTGCCTCCGATCCGTCCGGTCGACGGCATCGCGGCCGGTGCCTGCGGGCCCGTTGCTCAAGCCCCCGGCGCGCCTTGCCGATCTTGAGAACGCGCCGAAGGGGTGGGTCTCGCCAGTGGGGGAAGCATTGCGGCACATCGGGGTTCGACTGAACGTCAGGCAGCGGATCGTCGCGGCGACAGCGGTGGTGCTGATCGGCACGGTGGCTCTGCTGACCTGGGCCGTCACCTCGACGACGCAGGGCATCATGAAGCGGGACGTCGAGAGTTCCGGCCGGCAGATCGCCACCGCCGGCCTGGCCACGGTGCAGTCGCAGATCGGCGACTCGATGCGCCTGGCGCAGCAGCTGGAGCAGACCTTCGTCGCGCTCAAGGACTCGGGGACGACCGAGCGGCCGGTCTACGACGCGATCCTCAAGGAGACCCTCGCCGCGCATCCCGATCTGCTGGGCACCTGGACGGTGTGGGAGCCGAATGCCTTGGACGGCGCGGATTCCCGCTTCGCGGGCACCAAGGGCACCGACGCCACCGGGCGGTACATCCCGTACTGGAACCGGGCCGGCGGTGCCGTCGCTCTGGAGGAGCTGAAGGAGTACACCACCGAGGGCATCGGTGACTACTACCTGCTGGCGAAGAAGAGCCGGACCTCGCAGGTGCTCGAGCCCTACTCGTACACGATCGAGGGCGTCGACGTGGTGATGACCTCGGTCGCCGTACCGATCATCGACCGGAACAACCGCTTCCTCGGCGTGGTCGGTGTCGATCTCGCGCTGAGCACCCTGCAGGAGGCGATCGGCAAGATCCGTCCGCACGGCGGCTACGCCACCCTGGTCAGCGCCGGCGGCCTGGTCGTGGCCGCCCAGGACCCGGCGACGGTGACCAAGCCGGCGTCCGACTGGCTCGCCCGGCTCAGCGACCAGGCCCGCCGCGAGGGGACGGCGGCCGACGCCGTCGACGATCGGGTGCTGGGGGACTCGGCGATCGCCGCGGCTGCCGCGACCACGGTGGCCCCGGATCACACCTGGGTGCTTGCGGTCAGTATGCCGTCGTCGGAGGTGCTGGCCTCCATCAGCCAGATCCGTGGCCGGGTGTTGCTCTGGGGGCTGCTGGCGACGGTGATAGCCGTGGCGGTGATGATCGTGGTCGCTGCCGGCGTCGTCCGGCCGCTGCGTGAACTGCAGAGCAGGCTGGTCGAGATCGCGGACGGCGACGGTGACCTGACCCAGCGTGCCGACGATCGGCGCAGCGATGAGATCGGTTCTGTCGCAGCAGCTTTCAACAGATTTGCGAACCGGGTCGGGGTGGCGCTGCAATCGGTGTCGAACTGCAGCGAACAACTGCTGGACGCCGCTGCTGATCTCGATCGCAGCACATCGACGATGTCGTCGGCGGCGTCCACCAGCGATCGCCAGGCGGCGCAGGCCACGGCCACCTCGACCCAGGTCAGCACGAGCGTGGTGAGCGTCGCCGGCGCGGCCGAGCAGATGTCGCTGTCGATCCAGGAGATCTCGGTGAACACCGACCGGGCCGCGCGGATCGCCGGCCAGGCGGTCGAGACGGCGCAGCGCACCGGGGACACCGTGGCCCGGCTCGATCAGGCCGGTGCCGAGATCGACGAGATCGTGCGGACGATCACCGGGATCGCCGAACAGACCAACCTCTTGGCGCTGAATGCGGCGATCGAGGCCGCTCGTGCCGGTGCGGCGG
>DAIOVT010000198.1:0-7010 GCA_036758885.1 Kineosporiaceae bacterium | reverse complement strand
GCCGATGATCGATCCGGACGACGCGGAGCAGGCCGGCAGGCAGCTCGCCCATCTCGGCGGCGTGACCCCCACCAGGGCCGGCCTGGCCACCCTCGACGAGCAGCGGATCCTCGACCTGCAGGCGGTGGTCGCCGAGTCCCCGCGCCGGCATTCCGCCGCTCAGGAGGGGCTGGACGCGGTGATCCGCGGCATTCTGCGCCCGGACCCGCGCCGGCTGATCTTCTCCCCGGTGCTGGACGGCGACGTGCTGACCGCCGACCCGGTGCGGGCGTTCCGGTCCGGTGTCGCCGTCGGGGTGCCGCTGGTCGCCGGTTCGGTGGCGCACGAGTTCACCCCGACCGGCGCCTCGTACGCGCCGATGCTCACCGACGGCGCGCTGCACACCGCCCTGTGGCGCGGCGGTCTCGGCCCGTTGACCGAGGACTACCTCGCCGCCTACCGGGCCAACGGCGACTCCCTGGTGATCGGGCAGCTGATCAGCGACGTGACGATCCGGGTGCACCCGGTCTCGTTCGCCCGGTCCCGGCCGAGCTCACCCACCTGGCTGTTCGACTTCCGCTACCCGCCGGACGGCGGTCTGACCATGCACTGCGCCGACCTGCCGTTCGCCTGGGACCACCTGGACGCCGAGCGCGTGATGGAGTCGTGCGGTGAGGAACCCTCGCCCGAACTGGCCGCGTTCATGCACTCGGCCTGGGTGCAGTTCTGCCGCACCGGCTCGATGCCCTGGCCCTGCTGGGAGCCGGAGAACCGCTCGGTGATGATCTTCGACGAGGAATCGGGGTATCGTCCCGGGTATCTGCTGGAAGAGGCACTGCTCGATCGGCTGGAGGCCGACACACAGCGACGGGACAAGGTTCACCACGTTCTCGGAGGGTGACAAACCTGGTCAATCCCGCCCAGAGGCACCCTGAACGTATCCAATTGGTCGCGAAGTGTGACGAAATACAGGATCTCGGCCCCCAACCGATGCAAGACTCGCCCCGTGAGTGGATCGACGTCGACGTGGACGGCGGCGACCGGGGTTGCCTTCCCGGCCGCCCGCGGTGGCGGCGGCGCGTCGGCGGCCAGCGGCCGGTCGAAGGATCAGGGCGGGGGCGGCACCAGCGATTTCGCCCGAGCGGTGCTCTCCACCGCGCTGGCCGGGGTGGACACCGGCACCCAGCACGCCGTGCTCGACGAGAGCGCCTGGCGAAGCGGCTACCTGCGGCATTTCCGCACCCTCACCGAGCTCTCGCTGCGCAGCCCGCAGGACGCCGTCCGGATCGCCGGCCAGGGCCTCGAGGCCGTCGCCGAGCAGATGCGCTGGATCGACGTGGGCAGCGGCGCGCAGCGTCCGCTGTCGCAGCTGACCCCGAGTCGCGGGTCGTACCGGGTGATGGAGGTGGGCGGCGGCACCGTGCCGCTGGGTGAGTTCCGGCTGCCGCACCGGGGCCGGCTGCTGGGCGAGAACGACCTGGACCGTCAGCTGACCGACTGGGTCACCCGCGGTGTGCTGGAACCCTCTGCCGCGCAGGCGGTTCGAACCGTGGCGAATCATCCGGAATGGCTCAGCCTGCCGGGGATGACCCTGGTCGCCCTGGGCGCCGGATCGGAGATCGGGCCGGCGCCGACGCTGCTGCGCTGGGGCGCGCGGGTGGCCGCCATCGACCTGCCCCGGCCGGAACTGTGGCAGCGGGTGATCCGGCAGGCCGAGTCGGCGGCGGGCACCATGGTGATCCCGGTGGTGCCGGGCGCCGCCCCGGCCGTCGAGCGGGCCGGTCTCGATCTGCTCACCGAACTCGACGTCGCGGCCGCCTGGGTCGACTCGCTGCCCGGTGCGCTGGTGCTCGGAAACTACCTCTACGCCGACGGCGGCACGCACGTGCGGCTGTCCGCGGCGGCCGACGCGATGCTGCAGATGGTCCGCGGCCGCCGGCACGACGTGACGCCGGCCTTCCTGGCCACGCCCACCGACGTGTTCGCGGTGCCGGGCGCCGACGTCGACCACGCGAACTCCGAGTGGTACAAGCGCGAGGGCCGGCTGCGGGTGCGCAGCATGCGTGCGGTCAGCGCCGGCCGGCTGCTGCGCCGCGCCTACCCGCCCGGTGCCGATCCGGGCATCTGCGACTCGCTGGTCGCCCAGCAGGGCCCGAACTACGCCCTGGCGAAGCGTCTGCAGCGGTGGCGGGCCGATGTGGAACACGCTGCGGGGCATCAGGTCTCGCTGAACGTGGCCCCGCCCACCCGCACCCGTTCGGTGGTGCGCAACCGGGCGCTGTCGGCGGCGTACGCGGGCGCGCACCGGTTCGGGGTCGAGGTCTTCTCGCCGTCCACGACCCGGGTACTGATGGCGGCGCTGCTGGTGCACGACCTGTACGCCGAGCCGCGCACCTTCGCGGCGCCGTGGCAGGCCGAGGCACACGCCGCGGTGCACGGTGGCCTGTGGACGGCGCCCTACGAGCCGCGCAGTGCGCTCGGCCTGTCCGCCCTGCTCGGTATCGGCGGCGGCCGGCAGTGACAGGAGTGACCGATCAGGAGCTCTCCGTTGCCGCGGGCCGGGTGGCCGACCGGCTGCGAGTGGTCGGCCCGCGGTACGCGGCCCGGCAGGCGCCCGAGGCCGCCCACACCCTCGACCGGATCGCCGGACTCGTGCAGCAGCTCGCCGATCTCGCCGCGGACGCCGCCGACCGCCCCCGCCGGCCGGTGCCGCGCCCGGCAGCACACGCCCTCGGCGAGCAACTTCTGGTGCTCACCGGCGACGTGCTGAGCGAGTGCGATCCGTCCGGCATCGAGCGTGCGCGTGCGGTCCTGGGAGAGATCGCCGACATTCTGTGATCGCGGCGCACCACGTTGTGAGCGACCCCTACATTGGGCGCATGACCGAGCCGATCCCCGTCGTCCTGGACGTCGACACGGGGGTCGACGACGCCTGTGCGCTGCTTCTGGCGGCCCGGCACCCCGGTCTGGACCTTCGAGCGGTCACCTGCGTGGCCGGCAACACCGAACTCGACCAAGTGGTTCGCAACACACTGACCGTGCTCGACATCGCCGGCCGGCCGGACGTGCCGGTCGCCGCCGGGGCCGCCCGGCCGCTGATCGAACCGCCGCGGCCGGCCCGGCACGTGCACGGTGAGGACGGCATGGGCGACCTCGGTGTGCCGCCGAGCACCCGCGACGCCGACCCGCGCACCGCGATCGAGTTGCTGCGCGACGAGTTGCTGGCCGCGGTGGCCCGGCACGAGCGGACCGGCGAGCGGTTGATCACCCTGGTGCCGATGGCGCCGATGACCAACATCGCCCTGCTCGCCCGCGTTCACCCCACCGCCTTCGCCGGTCTGGAGCGGATCGTCTTCATGGGTGGCGCGGTGGTCTCCGGAAACGCCACTGCCGCAGCGGAGTTCAACGTCTGGCACGACCCCGAGGCGACCGCGATGGTGCTCGACGCCGCGGCGGCGGCCGGGGTGCCGGTGACCATGTACGGGCTCGACGTCTTCTACGACGTGCGGGTCACCCGCAAGGAGGCCGAGGCACTGCTGGCCGCCACGGACCCGGTGTCCCGGCTGGCGGGCTCGCTGATCGACTTCCAGTGCCGGCGCTTCGGTGAGGACGACGCCACGATCGGCGACGCGGGCGCGGTGTGTGCGGTGATCGATCCGGAATCGTTGCGCAGCAAGCGGTTCCGGGTGCAGGTGGAGCTCTCCGGTGGGCGGACCCGCGGTCAGACCGTGGTCGACATGCGTCCGCGCACCGACACAGACGCGGATCTCGGTGCCGACGTGCCCGGTGCGGTGCCGCCGGCGGGCGTGCAGGTGGGGCTGAGCCTGGACGCCGAGCGGTACCGGTCGATGTGGCTGGAGACGGTCGGCGGCGGGCAGGCCTGAGCCCACCGGTTCATCCGGCCACGTGCCACGTGGCCGGCCACCTGGCACGGGATGGTGACCGGTCCTGACCGGTCACCGGCCCCGGTCGGGGAAGGGCCGGACGGCGATCACGCTCTGTTTGCCGGCCACCCGGGTCAGCACGATGGTGGCCTCGTTGCTGCCGCGGGCGGCGTCCAGGCGCAACTGCCGGCGCAACTGTTCGGGTTCGATCGCGGTGCCCCGCTTCTTGATGGTCAGCCGGGCCACGTCGCGATCGCGCAGCCAGGTGCGCAATCGCTTGAGCTGGAAGGGAAAGACCTCCTCCACCGCGTACGCGGTGGCCAGCGAGGTGGACACCCGGGAGTCGGCGGTGACGTAGGCGATCGTCGGGTCCAGCAGGCGCCCGTTCACCTGGGTGGCCACCTGGGCGACCAGTCCGGCGCGGATCACCGCGCCGTCCGGCTCGTAGAGCACCGCACCGATCGGACCGGTGCTCGCGTCGTCCATGCCGACATCGGTGACCTCGGCCGCCGCCGTGCTCTCGTCGCCGTCGCGGGGCAGCACCAGCGCGGCGCGGCGGACGCCGTCCCGGGCCAGGGAGCCGAACCACAGCCCGGCCTCGACCACCGAGCCGGCCACCGAGATCCATTGCGCCTCAGCGCCTTCGGGCACCAGATGGTGCGGGATGCCCGGGGCGGTCTTCACCCCGACCGCGGGCAGCCGGGTGGCCAGGTCGAGCACGAACGACAGCGGTGGTGAGCCGAACCGTGGGTCGAGCAGCCGCTTGCCGGTGGTGGCCTCGCGGCGGGCCGGGTCGAGGAAGGCGCCGCCGAACCCGGACAGCTCGGCCTCGGTGAGTTCGGTGACGTCGGCGCAGCGCACGGTGGCGTTCGGCCAGTGCCGCAGGTTCATCGTCGCCGCGGCGGCGGTCACCTCGTCGCGGTCGACGGCCAGCACCTCGCGCTCGAAGGTGGCCAGCGCCATCGCGTCGGCGCCGATGCCGCAGCCGAGATCGGCGACCTTCTCGATACCGGCCCCGACGAACCGCTGCGCGTGCCGGGCCGCCACCTGGAACCGGCTGGCCTGTTCCAGGCCGGCCCGGGTGAACAGCATGCTTGCCGCGAACGGCCCGAACTTCTCGGTGGCCGCCGCCCGCAACCGGGACTGGGTCAGCGCGGCGGCGACCAGGTCGGCCGGCTGCCCCTGCCGGCGCAGTTCCTCGCCGAGGGCGATCGCCTGCGAGGGGTCGTACGGCGGCAGCGACTCCAGAAGGGCCCAGCCCTGCTCGGTCAGCAGTGCCGAGATGCCGTCGTTGTCCACATCGGAATCTTTTCACGCTTGCGGCGGCTGCTCGGCGCCCGGTCCGTGGCGGCGCGTCTGCCGCGAAACACCTGGCACTCCGTTTGACCGAGTGCTAATCACGGGCCTAGATTCACCATTGGCACTCTCGGTACGAGGGTGCCAACGCACCACCCATGGAAGTCACGCATGACAGTACGGCTGGGCGGGCCGTTGACCGGCACCCGCGACGACGGTTGGTCCCCCTGGCACTTCAGACGCCCACAACGAGTTTTGAAGGGGAGGTCCGCAGTGTCGGTCTCCATCAAGCCTCTCGAGGACCGCATCGTGGTGAAGCCTCTCGAGGCCGAGCAGACCACCGCCTCCGGTCTGGTCATCCCGGACACCGCCAAGGAGAAGCCCCAGGAGGGCGAGGTCCTGGCAGTGGGTCCGGGTCGTTTCGACGACGACGGCGACAAGCGCATTCCGCTGGACGTCAAGGTCGGCGACACCGTGCTGTACAGCAAGTACGGCGGCACCGAGGTCAAGTACAGCGGTCAGGAGTACCTGATCCTGTCGGCCCGCGACGTTCTCGCGATCATCGAGAAGTAGCTCGAGAAGGGCGCTCGGCGGGCTGATCATCAGCATCCGCCGAGCGACCTGAGCACCACCCAGTCACACCCTGCGCCCCGGTGGCCGGCCCGACGGCCGCCACCGGGGCGTCGGTCCCCCCAGGAGGATCCGCGCAGACGCCGGATCGGAAGACATTCGGGAAGGACGACCTGGCAAATGGCCAAGACCCTGGAGTTCGACGACTCCGCCCGTAAGAGCCTGGAGCGCGGAGTCGACGCTCTGGCCAACGCGGTCAAGGTCACCCTCGGCCCCAAGGGCCGCAACGTGGTGATCGACAAGAAGTGGGGCGCCCCCACCATCACGAACGACGGCGTGACCATCGCCAAGGAGGTGGAGCTGGAGGACCCGTACGAGAACCTCGGTGCCCAGCTCGCCAAGGAGGTCGCGACCAAGACCAACGACATCGCCGGTGACGGCACCACCACCGCGACCGTGCTGGCCCAGGCCATGGTCAAGGAGGGCCTGCGCAACGTCGCCGCGGGGGCTGCCCCCTCGGCGCTCAAGCGCGGCATGGACCTCGCCGTGAACGCGCTCAGCGACCGTCTCGCCGAGACCGCCCGCGAGGTCGAGGGCAAGGACGAGATCGCCCACGTGGCGACCATCTCGGCCCAGGACAAGGCGATCGGTGAGCTGATCGCCGAGGCCTTCGACAAGGTCGGCAAGGACGGCGTGATCACGGTCGAGGAGTCCTCGACCACCGCGCTCGAGCTCGACTTCACCGAGGGCATGCAGTTCGACAAGGGCTACATCTCGCCCTACTTCGTCACCGACGCCGAGCGTCAGGAGGCGGTGCTCGAGGACGCTCTGGTGCTGGTGCACCAGAACAAGATCTCCTCGATCGCCGAGCTGCTGCCGCTGCTGGAGAAGGTCGTGCAGGCCGGCAAGCCGCTGTTCATCGTGGCCGAGGACATCGACGGGGAGGCGCTGTCGACCCTGGTGGTCAACAAGATCCGCGGCTCGTTCAACGCGGTCGCGGTCAAGGCCCCCGGCTTCGGCGACCGCCGCAAGGCGATGCTGCAGGACCTGGCCGCCCTGACCGGCGCCCAGGTCGTCTCCCCGGACGTCGGCCTCAAGCTCGACCAGATCGGTCTGGACGAGCTCGGCAGCGCCCGGCGGGTGGTGGTCACCAAGGACACCACCACGCTGATCGAGGGTGCCGGGTCGGCCGACGACGTCGCCGCCCGGGTGCAGCAGATCAAGGGCGAGATCGAGCGGACCGACTCCGACTGGGACCGCGAGAAGCTGCAGGAGCGGCTG
>DAIOVT010000197.1:0-7027 GCA_036758885.1 Kineosporiaceae bacterium | reverse complement strand
CACCTTGATCGGATCGACGTCGCCGATCAGGTCGCCGATGCTGGTGTCGGGTGTGGCGAGCTTCTCGGAGTAGCGGTCCTCGCGGTGCACCCAGGCCACCGGCAGGTCGTCGCCCAGCTCGGCGAGCCGGGCGCGAGAACCCGGGGTGATCGGGTCGTAGGGGTGTTCGTGCAGTTCGGCGCCGGCGATCACCGGCGTCCACTCGTCGAGCAGTTCGACGAGCGAACGCAGCAGCCGGGTCTTGCCCTGGCCACGTTCGCCGAGCAGCACGATGTCGTGCCCGGCGAGCAGGGCACGTTCCAGGTCGGGCAGCACGGTGTCGTCGAAACCGACCACGGTGCGGAATCGCGGGGTGTCGCCGGCGAGCGAGCGCACCAGGTTGGTGCGGAGTTCGTCCTTGACGCTGCGGTGCACGTGGCCGGAGGCGCGGAGCTCTCCGAGGGTGTTCGCGGGCGGACGGGGGACGGTGTCGTGTAGCTGAGTCACTTCCTGACCATACGTCCGCCGACGGTGCCATGGATCACGTCGTGTCGGGGTGGCAGACGCTCGCCGTGGCCGGACGGTACCGGCACACCCCGTTGACCAGCGGCGGCGCGGAGCCGCCGGGCCCGACCCATCTGGCTGCTCAGTGGAGCAGCAGGGTGTAGGAGCCGCCCAGAGCCATCCCTTGCCAGAACGCCGGTGCCGGCACCTGGGTGGGCACGGTGTGCTCGGCGGTGTCGCCCAGACCGAGTTGCCCGCTGCTGTTCAAGCCCCAGCAGAACGGTGTCCGTGAGCTGGTCAGCGCGCAGACGTGCCATCCGCCGGCGGTGACCCGCTGCCAGTCGGTGCCCGTGCCGACCCGGATCGGGCTCCTGCGTTCGGTGGTGTCGCCGACGCCGAGTTGTCCGTTGGTGTTGCTGCCCCAGCACCACAGCGAGCCGTCGCTCTGGGTGCCGCAGGCGTAATAGCCGCCGCGGCTGATGCTCACCCAGGTGGTCAGGCTGCCCACCTGGGTCGGGGTCGACCGGCTGGTGGCGGTGCCGTCACCGACCTGGCCGTTGCCGTTGCCGCCCCAGCACCATGCGGTGCCGTTGGTCTGGATGCCGCAAGAGCCACCGGTGCGGCCGCTGACCAGACTCCAGGAACCGGTGCCGATCTTGACCGGTGCGAGCCGGTCGGTGGTGGTGCCGTCGCCGACCTGGGCAGCCGCATTGTCTCCCCAGCACCACAGGCTGCGGTCCTGACGGATGGCGCAGGCGGTCACCACGCCGGCATTCACCTGCGCCCAGTCGGTGTCCGTACCGACCTGGACCGGGGCGTTCTGCTGGGTGCGGTCGCCGATGCCCAGCTGCCCGTCGGTGTTCAGGCCCCAGCACCACAGCGTGCCGTTGGACCGAACGCCGCAGGTGTAGTCGCCCGTCGACGAGACGTCTTTCCAGGCGGACACACTGCCCACCTGGAAGGGTTCGGCCCGGTTGGCGGTGTCGCCGAGGCCGAGTTGCCCGTTGGTGTTGGTGCCCCAGCACCACAGCGTGCCGTTGCTGCGGATACCGCAGACATGCAGGCGGCCGGCGGCCAGTGAGCGCCACTCGGCGCTGTCGATGTCCTGCGGCCGGGAGATCGGATCACTCGTCTGCCGGCCGAGCTGTGAATTGGTGTTCATGCCCGCGCACATCAAGGTTCCGGAGGCGATGCCGCAGGTGTGCCAGCCGCCGCCGCCGCCGAGGACGGCCCAGTCGGTGCGGGTGCCGACCTGCACCGGGGTGTTGCGGACGGTGGTGTCGCCGAGCCCGAGCTGTCCGTAGCTGTTGGCGCCCCAGCACCACAGCTGGCCGGTGGTGCGGGTCGCGCAGGTGGAGGTGTTGGTGCGTTGTACCGACGCCCAGGTGGTTCCCGGCACCTGCGCCGCCGAGAGCCGGGCGGTGGCGGTGCCATCACCGATCTGCCCGTCGTCATTGGTTCCCCAGCACCAGAGCGTGTTGTCGGTTCGGGTCGCGCAACCGCCGCCGACCTCGACCGAGACAGCGCGCCAGGTGGTCACCGCACCGATCTGGGTGGGGGTCTGCACCGCCGTGCTCGTGGTGCCGTCCCCTGTTCGCCGTTGGAGTTGCTGCCCCAGCAGGCCAGCGTGCCGTCGGTCCGGACGCCGCAGGCATGGGCGGTGGACAGGTCCACGTTCGACCAGGTCGCGGCTCCGACCGGCACCGGCGCGTACCGGTTGGTCGTGGTGCCGTCGCCGACCAGGTAGTTGGCGTTCCCGCCCCAGCACCACAACGTGTTGTCGGTCTTCAGGCCACAGACGTTGCCCAGGCCGGCGCTCACCGCCCGCCAGTCGCTGGCGGTGCCCACCTGCAGCGGCACGGTGGACGAGGCCGGACTGGTCGATCCCTGGCCGAGCTGGCCGCCGGAGTTCTGGCCCCAGCACCACAGTGTGCGGTCCGAGCGGACGGCGCAGCTGAACGATCCGCCCGAGGTCACGGCGAGCCAGGTCTGCGCCCCGACCTGCTGCGGATTGGTGCGGGTGGCGTTGTCGCCGAGACCCAGCTGTCCGTAGGTGTTCTGCCCCCAGCAGTACAGACCGCCCGCGGTCCGCAGCGCGCAGGTGTGCCAACTGCCCTCCTGCACCGAGGTCCAGTCGGCGAAGGCGGGGGTCACCGACGCGGGCAGGGTGCTGTTGGCGGTGTTTCCGGCCCGGTCAGCGGCACCGGCGAAGGCCAGCCAGCCGACCGGCGGCAGCTCGGCGGTCACGGCCGCCGATGGTGGCCCGGTGCCGATCGCATTGGTCGCGGTGACCGTGATCGAGTAGCTTCCGCCGGTACTGAGGCCGGTGATGGTGCAACCGGAAACCGTCGCCGCCGAACAGGTCTGGCCACCGGGCATGGCGGTCGCCGTGTAGCCGGTGATCGGCGACCCGCCGTCGGAGACAGGCGCCGTCCAGGAGACCGCGACCGAGGTGATGCCCCCGGTCGCGACCACGCCGGTCGGAGCCTGTGGCGCGAGCAGGGCGGACCATTTTCGGGCCAGGTACTCCTCGATGCTGCGTCGCTCGGAGTCGGTCACCGACCGGTTCAGGATGATGATCTCGCCGATGTCGCCGTCCAGCGGCACGTAGTAGTTCTGCGCGCTGTCGTAGACCGAGCCGATCCGGAGCAGGTCGGTGTAGCTGCGCCAAGGACCGGGCAGTTGACCGCCGGTCGCTCCGCCGCCGTTCGTGGCCACCGAGGCCTGCGCCGTCCCGCCGGACTGGCCGAACACGGCGCTGAGCACACCGGTGGTGTCGGCGGTGAGCGGTCGCGTCGCCTGGGTGAGCGTGGGCACCGAGTTGTAGGCCACCGCGGACACGCCGTTGACGGTGCCGGCGGTACTGGAGAACTGCATGCCGCTGTGCGCGCCGGGCCACAGTGCGATCGCCGCGGTGTTGTTGGTACCGGTGTCGGCGACGGTGCGTCCGGCGGCCACGGCGAGGATGGTGCGGTCGTTGCTGCCCAGGGTGCCGATGCCGGTACCGGTGATCCGGTAGCCGTCCGGGCGGGCGCGGTCGAAGCGCAGCGCCGGGTGACCGTTCAGCGCCCCCGGCGTGTAGGCGGCCGCGTTCGCCGCGGCGGTGGTGGTGGCGTTGGTGCCGGTGGCGCCCTGGTTCTTCCAGCAGTTGATCCGGGTGCCGCCGGCCGGGGCGGTGCTGCCGGTGCCGGAGCAGTCGGCCGCAGTGGCCAGGCTGCTGTTCGCCTGCGCGTCCAGCCAGACCCCGAGGGCGGCCGGAGCCATCACGTCGGCCGGGTAAGGGATGACGGTGCCGGTCGCGCTCTCGCCGTTGCCGATGGCGTTGGTCGCCCGGACCGTGACCGTGTACTGGGCCCCGTTGGTCAGCCCGGTGAAGGTACAGGTGCGTGGGGACGCCGGTGTGGAGCAGTTGCGGGTGGGCAGCGAGCCGTCCACCGGGACGGCGGTCGCCGAGTACCCGGTGATCGCCGAGCCGCCGTCCTGGGCCGGCACGTTCCAGGTGGCGACCGCCTGCTGGTTGCCCGCGGTGACGACCAGTCCGGTGGGTGCGGACAGGCCCGCCGGGCAGCCGGGGGCGGCCAGGGTGCGGGTGCCGGAGACCCATTGGCCGACCCGGGCGCCGACCCTGATGGTGACGGCCGCCGAGGTGACCGTGATCGTGGCGCTGGTGCCGTTGATCCCGCTCGCCAGGGTGGTCCCGCCACCGTCGAAGACGTCGAACCGCACGGCGGCCGGGGTGGATCCGGCCGGCGTCCAGGTCACCTGGCAGGTCGTCCCCGAGGTGCGCGAGGCAGATGCGGACGACGGCGCGAACGGGGTCAGGTCCTGGCCCGCCAGGCTGGTGGCGCTGGAGGTCTGCGCGCTGAAGTCGGCCCCGATCGCCGACAGTGCCAGGGCCAGGCCGGCGGCCAGGAGCAGGGTGAGGGCCAGCAGCAACCGGCGGCCGGACAGCACCGCCCCGCCCGACGACGGCGTCGGGTGTGGCGTGGGATCGGCCTGGGGGGACAGCGGAGCCTCCTGCCTGTGACAGAGGTGTCTCGGGTGCTCTCCCCGTCGGCTGAATCCTTGACTATTGAAGCAATCGATCGGATTCGGGATGCCACTCCTCCGGCTCAACGGCCGGGGTCGCTGCCGGTACGGTCGGCTCCGTGAGTCTGAGCCTGCAGCGTGTCGCCGTCGAGGCCGCCCCGGTGCTGACCGAGGGCGGGGTGCTCTCGGCGTGGCTGTGGCACGGGCAGACGCCCGAGGAGGCGCTGCGGGGCATGTTCGTCCGCGCCGGTCTGGCCGCCGAGGCGGCTGCCGGACTGGTGGCCGGGGCCGAACTGGAGTCGGTGAACAGTGCCCTGCTCGATCTGCACGGACCGCAGCGGCAACCGGTTCAGCTGCACCGGATCGGTCTGCGCTACCGGCTGCCCGCCACCCTGGCGAGCCCGCCGCACCACGTCCGCGCCGACCCGGGGGAGATGCTGGCCGAGTTCGGCGACCTCGGTGAGCCGGCCTCGTGGCAGCTGCCGATCCTCTGGCAGCGGCCGGAGTCGGAGGACATCACCGAACCTCTTCTGCTGCAACGGCCCGGGGCCTATGCGGTGATCCGGCAGGGCCGCCGGATCATGCTGGTGCAACTGCGCCGATCAAGGCTCTGGACGTTGCCCGGCGGCGGCATCGACATGGGCGAGCACCCCGACGTGGCCGTCGTCCGCGAGGTGCTCGAGGAGAGCGGCCAGCCGCTCGCCGACCCGGTGCTGATCGGGGTGAACTCCGCACGCTGGCGGGGCAGTTCGCCCAGCCGGCTGCCCGAGGACCTGCACGCGGTGCAGATCCTCTACACCGGCACGGTGCCCGAGGGCGCCGAACCCGTGGTGCTCGAGGTCGAGGGGTCCACCGAGACCGCCGCCTGGGTCGACCTGGCCGAGGTGCCCGAGTTGGCGTTGTCCTCGGCGACCCGTTCCGTGCTGGTCGCGATCGGTCTGCTGGAGCGGGCGGAGTGAGCGTTCCGGCAGCGCTGGAACACGCGCTGCTGAACTCCTGGGACGCCGCACGACAGGCCACGACTGAACGGCCCGGACAGCCCGAGCTGCCCGCCTGGCCGGAAACCCCGGTGCTCGACCTGGTGGCCGGCCCGGCGAGTGGTGACGGCGAACTGCTGCTCGCCCTCGCCGAGCACTACGACCGGCTGCTGGCGTTGCGTCCGGGCAGCCGCGGCGGTCGGCCGGCCCTGGTCGCCGCCGACGTCACCGAGCGCCGCCGGCGTGGTTCCTTCGCGACCCCGCCGGACATGGCCGAGGTGCTGGCCCGGCACGCCCTGCCGCAGGACCGTTCGAACTGGACGGCGGAGCTGCCCCTCGTCGTCGACCCGGCGGTCGGTGCCGGCGCGCTGCTGGCCGCCGCGTTCGAGCGGTTGCTCGGTCTCGGTCTGCCGGCGTCGGACGCCGCGGCCTGTCTGCACGGGGTCGATCTGGACCCGGTGGCGGCCGCGCTCTGCCGGGCCCGGTTGCTCGCCCTGGCCCGCCGGGCCGACCCGGCGCTGGACGCCGGCGCCCTGGCCGAACGCCTGGAGCGGCAGATCGTGGTCGGCGACGCGTTGCTCGAACTCGACTGGGCGGCAACGTTTCCCGATGTGCTGGCCCAGGCCGGTGCGGCACCCGCGGAGGCAACCGGGTGGCGCGGCGGTTTCGACGCGGTGCTGGCCAACCCGCCCTGGGAGCGGATCAAGGTGTTCCGCCGGGAACTGTCCGCCGGCACTGCCGAAGACCTTGCGGCACTGCGCGACTCGCGAGCCCGCACCGCCAGCGATCTGCGCTCGGCGGGGCGGCATCCGCTGACCGGCGCGGGTGAGCTGAACGCCTATCTGCCGTTCGTCGAGACCTGCTGGCGACTGCTGCACCCGGGTGGCCGGGCGGGTCTGGTGGTGCCTTCGGGGATCGCCTCGGACCGTTCGGCCGCGCCGCTGATGCACGAGCTGCTGCAGTGCGGGGCGCTGGCCGCGCTGCACCTGATGGACGCATCGCAGTCGCTGTTCGCCGGGGTCTCGGCGCGGGTCTCGGTCGCGGTGATCGCTCTGCGCAGCGGCGTCCCCGGTGCGGCCCAGGACGGCGCCGCGCCCCGCGGAGAGTTCGCCGCCGAGGTGGCCGTCGGGCTGCGCGACGTCGCCGTCCCCGATCCGCAGCGGTGCTGGCAGTTGCGGCCCGGGCTGGCCGAGCTGGTCAACCCGATGACCGCGACCCTGCCGCTGTGCCGTTCCTCGCGGGATGCCGAACTGCTGGCCCGGGCGCACCGGCTACGGCCGGTGCTGGGCGAGGGGGGTGCGCAGGGCTGGCAGGTGCGGCTGGTCACCCCGCTGCACATGACCCGGGACGCCGGTCTGTTCCGCGCCATCGACGACGCCGAGCTCGAGGACGAGCTGCCCGGGCTGCTGCCGCTCTGGGAGGCCAAGCACGCCGGGTTGCTCGACCCCACCGGGGGCAACCGGGCCCGGCCCCGGTACTGGGTCGAGGCCGAGGTGATGAGCCGGCGCTACCCCGAACTCGCCGGGCGCGGCTGGCTG
>DAIOVT010000196.1:2266-7120 GCA_036758885.1 Kineosporiaceae bacterium | reverse complement strand
GAGGGCCGCGAGCGAGCGCAGCCATTCGGTCTTGCGGGCCTGACGCGGCACCAGATGGACGTCGGACAGATGCAACACCCGCAGCGCGTCGGCGCCGTCCGGCAGTACCGGCAGGGTGAAGCGGCGCAGGGCGAAATGCCGGGCCTCGACCCAGGCGTAACCCAGCCCCGCGGCACCGGCCGCGGCGAGGGAGAGTGTCGAGAGCCCCAGCGATCGGGCCGAGAGCGCCATCAGCTGAGCTGCCGCCGCACCTCGGCGGCGACCCGGCCACCCTCGACCAGTCCGGCGGCGCGCGCCTGCACGGCCTTGATCACCATGCCCATCGCGGCCATGCCCGAGCTGCCGACGGTGGCTGCGGCGGTCACCTCCTCGGCGACGATCGCGATCAGTTCGTCGTCGCCGAGCTGGGCGGGAAGGTAGCTCTCCAGCACCGACAGCTCGGCGAGCTCGCGCTCGGCCGACGCGGTGCGGCCGGCGTCGGAGAAGGCGGTGGCCGCCTCCTTGCGCTTCTTCGCCTCCTTGCCGAGCACCGTGAGCACCTCGGCGTCGTCGAGCTCGCGCGCGGTCCGGCCGGCCACCTCGGCTGCCTTCACCGCGCTCAGCGCCATGCGAAGGGTCGCGGTGCGCAACTCGTCGCGGCCCTTGATCGCCGCGGTCAGGTCTGACTGCAGGCGATCCTTCAGACCCGCTGCCGAGTCACTCATTGTTCGAACCGTCCGTTCCCGTTCCCGCCGCCGTTGTTGCCGTTGCCATTGTTCCCGCCCCCGTTGTTACCCCCGTTGTTCCCACCGCCGTTGTTCCCACCGCCGCCGTTCCCGTTGCCGCCGTTCCCGTTGCCGCCGTCGGACGGCTGGGGAGCTGGCGTCGGCTGCGAGACCACGGGCGGCTGCTGGCTGCCGTCACCCGGGTAGATGGTCACGGTGCTGCCCTTCTCCAGGCGCCCACCGGACGGCGACTGCCGGGCCACCTGGCCGGAGCCCATGTACGAGGGCACCGCGGAACCGATCCGGACCTTGAAGCCCTGACCCTGCAGAACCGCCGTCGCCGAACCGATCGAGCGTCCGACCACGCTGGCGATGCGGATCCCGGAGCCTTCCAGGATCTTGCCGCTGGGCTTGCTGAAGCTCTGCTGCGGCAGCCCGCTCATCGCCGCCTTCATGATCGTCTGCCACTCGGCCGCCGCGATCGTGGCGCCGTAGACCCGGCCGTAGTAGGTGCCGCCGATCTTGCGGAAGTTGAGCGAGCGGCCGCCGGGGTGGTTCGGGTAGGTCTTCGGGTCGGCCACCACGACGGCGGTCGCCCGCTGCCGGGTGTAGCCGACGAACCAGGTGCGCACCGAGTTGTCGGTGGTGCCGGTCTTACCGGCGTCCGGCCAGCTGATCCCGCGGCCGATCGCG
The DNA here is from genome assembly GCA_036758885.1 of Kineosporiaceae bacterium. Taxonomy (GTDB): domain Bacteria; phylum Actinomycetota; class Actinomycetes; order Actinomycetales; family Kineosporiaceae; genus DAIOVT01. Next base: position 5,723 of record DAIOVT010000196.1, on the reverse strand, counting down.
GTGCCCCGGGTGAAGGCGTTCTGCAGGGTGAAGTTGACGCCGCGGGCGACGTTCTCGTCGATGGCGTTGGCCTTGCACTGGGTCTTGCCGATCGCCATCGCCTTGCCGGCCCGGTCGGTGACGCCCTTGACCGGCGTCGGCGGGCAGTAGGTGCCGTCGGCGGCGAAGGTCGCGTAGGCGTTTGCCATGGTCAGCGGTGAGATCGCGATCGCGCCGAGCGCCATCGACGGGCACTGGGTCGGCAGCTTGTCGGCCTGGTAGACGCCGTTCGCGTAGCAGTCGGCCGACATGCCCTCACTGGAGGCCATGTGCACGCCCAGGCTCTGCGCGGTGTCGGCGATGTCGCAGTAGTCGAGGGCGGTGGCCATGCTGATGTAGGCGGTGTTGACCGATTTGTAGGTCGCCTCGAGCACCGTCATCGAGCCGGCGCCGCCGCCCTCGGCGTTGTCGTAGGAGTAGGCCGGCCCGGCCAGCGATTTGCCACAGGCGGTGAACTCGCTCATCGCCCGGGTCTTCACGTCGGCGTTGACGCTGGTGTAGAGGCCCTTGTTCTTCCGCAGCCAGGTGGCCAGCACGAAGGGTTTGAACGTCGATCCGACCTGGAACCCGCCGGCCCCGCCGTACTGTGCGTCGACGCCGAAGTTCAGCTCGGTCGAGTCGTTGCGCTTCTCCGGCGAGAAATACTTGTTCTGGGCGATGGTCAGCACGTTGCCGGTGCCCGGCTCGACCGTCACCGAGGACGTCGCCACCCCGCTGGCGTCGTCCGCCGGGATCTTCTTCATCAGCGCCGCGGTGGCCGCTGCCTGCAGCTTGGGGTCGACCGTGGTGACGATCTTCAGACCGCCGCGCTTGATCGCGTTCAGCCGGTCCTTCTCGGTCTTGCCGAGCACCGCGTACCGCGGGTCGGTGCTGAGCATCTTGATCGTGTAGTCGCAGAAGTAGGCGTACACCCCGGCGTTCACGCAGCCCGACAGTGCGCGCTTCGGCGTGGTCGGCAGGGCGACCTTGTTCGCCGCCTCGGCCTGGGCCTGGGTGATCATGCCCAGCGCCAGCATCCGGTTCAGCACCGCGGCCCGGCGGGTGGTGGCCGCCTTCGGGAACCGGAACGGGTTGTAGGCCTCGGGCGACTGCACGGTGCCGGCCAGCAGGGCTGCCTGGGCCAGGTTCAGCTTGGCTGCGGTGGTCTGGAAGAAGTACTGGGCCGCTGCCTCGACCCCGTAGTTGTTGCGCCCGAAGTTCGCGATGTTGAGGTAGCCCTCGAGGATCTCGTCCTTGCTGTGCTCGCGCTCGTAGGTGATCGCCATCCGGATCTCGCGGATCTTGCGGGCGCCGGTCTTGGCGGTCGCCGCGTTGGCGGCGTCCTTGTCACCGGCGATCGTGGCGCTCTCCAACAGCACGTTCTTCACGTACTGCTGGGTCAGCGTCGAGGCGCCCTGGGTGCGTCCGTCGTTGACCTTGTTGTTCACGAAGGCCCGCAGCAGGCCCTTGGGGTCGACGCCACCGTGTTCGTAGAACCGGGAGTCCTCGATCGCGACCACGGCCTGGCGCATCACCGGCGCGATCTTGTTCAGCGGGGTGACCACCCGGTTCTCCTCGTAGAACCGGGCCAGCACGGTCTTGCCGTCGTTGGCGTACATGGTGGAGCCCTCGGGCAGCGGCATGTCCTCGAGCTGCACGTCCAGGTTGTTGAACATGCTGATGCCGTCCTTGGTCATCAGACCGGCGGCGCCGGCCGCCGGCAGGACCATGCCGGCGAGCAGCACACCGGCCAGGAGGCTCGAGACCGTGAAGGCCCCCAGCAGCATCGGCAGGCGGGAGCGCGTCTTCGCCTCGGACGGCGCTTGGTGTGGCATCTGGGCTCCTCGTTCGGCCCCGGGGTGAACCGCGGACGTACCTGAGTCGGGTGCTGACCGGCGATCACGGCCGGTCGGGTGCGGGGGTCGGGCGACCGTGGGCCAGCCTACGTCGCGATGCTGTCGATACCCACCACGTGATCAGCGGACGAGCCGGGGGCTTTGTCCACCGAACCGGCGATTCGGGGTGCGGGTCGCATCGAGCCGACAGAACCTCAATGTGACTGGGATCACATCGATATCTGAGCACGCTCCCGCACGCGGCTGATTCGAGATCGCTGCGGCGTGTCGCCTCGACACGCCGGGGTTGGCCTCTAAATGGTTACGGTTTCTGTGTAACACCAACCAGGTGTTCAGCGATTGATAGACCGTAGAACCGGCACAACGGCGCGTTTCGGCCCATATCGCGACAGATCGACCACGGATAGTGACGTTTCCCAGGGGCGGGATGAGCGAATATCATCCATCCGGGCGCAGTGTCCTCTGATGTCGGTCACGTAGCGTAGGGGTTGTTAGCGCGACGAGGCGCCGAAGAGCACAGCAGGACACCAGGAGCGACGGGTCAAGGGACCGGTCGGCAGGGGAGAAGAGGAAACCCAATGAGCGGGACGAACGACTGGGCATCTCGTGGCGCGTGCCGAAAGGCCGACCCTGACCTGCTGTTTGTGCAGGGAGCCGCCCAGAACCGCGCCAAGGCCGTCTGCATGTCCTGCCCCGTCCGTACCGAATGCCTGGCCGATGCTCTGGACAACCGGATCGAGTTCGGCGTCTGGGGCGGCATGACAGAGCGTGAGCGCCGGGCGCTGCTGCGGCGCCGTCCGAACGTCGCGTCCTGGTCGCGGCTGCTCGAGACCGCCCGCTCCGAGCACGAGCGCGTGATCGACCTGACCAGCGTGGAGGAGCGGGAGACCGCCTGAATCCCTCCGGCTCCTCAGCCAGCCCCGGACGCCGAGGTGTCCGGGGCTGATCTGTGTCCGGGCTGACCGGTCCGGCTACTTGTCGGCCGAGGCGGCGAGCAGGGCCCCGACGTCGCGCAGGCCGTCGAGGTCGTGCACGTCCTCGGCGAGGGCGGGCACCTGGACCACCTGCACCTTGGGATGCGCGCTGACGAACCGCGCCGCCAGGGCCTGCTCGCGATCACGGCGGGCCATCCGGGCCACGTGCACCCGCAGCATCGAGGCCACCAGCTGGTGCTCCTCGGTGTCCTCCAGGCTCGCCGCCGCGGCGGCGGCCCGCTCGCCGCTGAGACCCTCGGTGCGATCGGTCTGCACCCGGTTGAGCACCAGGCCGGCCAGCGGCATCCGGTCCTCGGCCAGCCGCTCGACGAAGTAGGACGCCTCGCGCAACGCGTCGGGCTCGGGTGTCGCCACCACGACGAACGCCGTGCCCGGCTGCTGCAGCATGCGATAGGTGTGATCGGCGCGTTCGCGGAACGAGCCGAACACGGTCTCCAGCGCGGCCACGAAGGTCTGCAGGTCCTTGAGGAACTGTGCGCCCAGCACCTTGGTCAGCACCCCGGCGGCGCCGCCGACCGCGGCCGAGACCACCCGCACGTAGGCGCGCCCGCCGGCCTTCGCCGGAGCGGCCAGGATCTTGATCAATCG
>DAIOVT010000196.1:0-2256 GCA_036758885.1 Kineosporiaceae bacterium | reverse complement strand
GATCAATCGACCGTCGAGGAAGGAGCCGAGCCGGCTCGGTGCGTCCAGGAAGTCCAGCGCCGACCGGGTCGGCGGGGTGTCCACGATGATCAGGTCCCACTCGCCCTGGGTGCGCAACTGCCCGAGCTTCTCCATCGCCATGTACTCCTGGGTCCCGGCGAAGGAGGTCGAGAGCACTTGGTAGAAGGGGTTCTCCAGAATCTGCTGGGCCTTCTGCGGGGTGGCCGCGGCGGTGATCACCTCGTCGAAGGTGCGCTTCATGTCCAGCATCATCGCGGCCAGCGAACCGCCCGCCGCGGCGCCGTCGCCGTCCGCGCCGTTCTCCGGGCCGGCCTCGGTGAGCAGCCCCTTCACCGGGCGCGGGGTGTTGTCGAGCTCGGACAGGCCGAGCGCCTGGGCCAGCCGCTTGGCCGGGTCGATGGTCATCACCACCACCCGCCGGCCACGTTCGGCGGCCCGCACCGCGAGCGCCGCCGAAGTGGTGGTCTTGCCGACGCCGCCGGAACCGCAGCAGATCAGTACCCGTGTCTTCGGGTCGTCGAGCAGGGCGTCGACGTCGAGAACCGTTTCGGCAGAGGTCATTTCGCACCCCCGGTGGTGATCCCGGCGATCCGGTCCGATCGGGCGAGCAATGCGGCGAACTCGTAGAGGGCTCCCTGATCGATGCCGCCGGACAGGGCGGGCAGCTCGATCAGCGGCAGGCCGAGACCATCGAGGACGTCGCGCTGCGCGGCCTCCAGACGCAGCCTGCGGGCATGGTCGCCGGCCTCGTCGATCAGTCCCCGGGCGTACCGCTTGCCACCGGGCCGGCCGGCCAGTCCGGCGGCCGCCAGCGCCTCGTTGACCGCGCCGACCCGCAGCCGGCCCCGGGTCGCCGCGGCCATCGCCTCCTCGCTCAGCAGCGGTGGACGCATCTGGTTCAGCACCACCGCGCCGAGCCGTAACCCGTTGCCGGAGAGCTCTTTCACGGCGTCCTCGGTCTCCTGCACCGGCATCTCCTCGAGCAGGGTGACCAGGTGCACCACCGTGGTGGGCGAGCGCAGTACCGACATGATCGAGGTGGACTGCTGACTGATCGGGCCGACCTTGGTCAGATCGGCGACCTCGGAGTTGACGTTCAGGAAGGTGCCGATGCGTCCGGTGGGCGGAGCGTCCAACACCACCGCGTCGTACAGGTACGGCCCGCTCTTGCCGCTGCGACGGCGGCGGACCGCCTCATAGACCTTGCCGGTCAGCAGCACGTCGCGCAGCCCCGGCGCGATCGTGGTGGCGAAGTCGACGGCGCCGAGCTTGTCGAGCACCTTGCCGGCGCGGCCGAGGTGGTAGAAGAGCTCCAGGTACTCCAGCAGAGCGGCTTTCGGCTCGACGGCCAGGGCGAACACCTCACCGCCACCGGGCGCGGTGGCGATCCGGCGCTCGGCGTAGGGCAGCTGCGGCACGTCGAAGAGCTGGGCTATGCCCTGGCGCCCCTCGACCTCGCAGAGCAGGGTGCGTCGTCCCTGCCCGGCCAGGGCGAGCGCAAGGGCGGCGGCGACCGTGGTCTTGCCGGTGCCGCCCTTCCCGCTGACCACGTGCAGCCGCGGTGGCTGGGCGCCGGTGCTCATGCGCCGATCACGCAGGCAGACATCAGGGCGGCAGACATCGCGGCAGACATCACTGGGGAAGACTACGGCGCGGAGGTGCTCGAGAGGGTACGCATGCCACGTGGCAAACGCCCGTGATGGACGACGGTCAGCCGCATGGTCGGCCGGGTGAGCGCTACGTACAGGTCGTTCACCCCGCGTGGCGACTCGGCGACGATCGCCGACGGGTCGACCACGATCACGGCGTCGAACTCGAGGCCCTTGACCTCGTCGACGGTGTACACCTCCACCCGATCGGTGATCGCGGCCCCGTCCGGATCGGTGATCGGTGAGCCGGCCACCGAGGTCAGCGCGGCCGGGACCCGCTGTGCCAGTTCGGGTACCAGCTCGCGCGGGCCGATCACCGCGAACCGTCCACCACCGAGGGCGGCGTCGTCCTTGATCAGGGTCTCGGCGAGGGCCTCGGTGAGCGCCGCCGGGTCGCGGGGGACCTCGATCGCCACCGGCGGGTGGTCACCCTCCCGGGCGGACTGCAGCGGGGTCACCGCGATCTGGTACGCCGCCATCAGCCGGTTGGCCAGATCCATGATCGTGGTCGGCGTCCGGTAGTTGACGGTCAACTCCTCGAGTCGCCAGCGGCCCCCGGCGAGCTCGTCGAGAACCGTTGCCCACG
>DAIOVT010000195.1:0-7123 GCA_036758885.1 Kineosporiaceae bacterium | reverse complement strand
CGCCCATCTGTTGCTCGACTACGACCTGCAGACCGCACTGCTGATCGGCGCGATCCTCGCCTCCACCGACGCCGCGGCGGTGTTCTCGGTGCTGCGCGGGGTGCCGCTGCCGAAACGCCTGGTCGGCATCCTCGAGGCCGAGTCGGGCTTCAACGACGCCCCGGTCGTGATCATGGTCATCGCGCTGACCGAACAGGCCCTCGGCACCGCGCACAACTCGATCCTGGTGCTGATCACCTCGGCCGTGATCGAACTCGCCCTGGGGGTCGCGGTCGGTCTGGTGGTCGGCCGCTACGGGGCCGAGCTGCTGCGCCGGGTGGCCCTGCCGGCCTCTGGCCTGTACCCGATCGCCGTGATCGGCCTGATCGCCTTCTCCTACGGATTGACGGTCGCGCTGCACGGGTCCGGGTTCCTCGCCGTCTACCTGACCGCGCTGGTGCTGGGCAACGTGCGGCTGCCGCACGGGGCCGCCGTCCGGGGTTTCGCCGAGGGCATCGGCTGGGTCGCCCAGATCGGCCTGTTCGTGCTGCTGGGTCTGCTGGCCACGGCGAACCGGCTGCCGGAACAGTTGGTGCCGGCGATCGTGATCGGTCTGGTGCTGCTGCTGATCGCCCGGCCGTTGTCGGTGCTGGCCTCGGTGAGCTGGTTCAAGGTGCCATTGCGCGACCAGTTCTTCCTCTCCTGGGCAGGGTTGCGCGGAGCGGTGCCGATCGTGCTGGCGACGGTGCCGCTCAGCCGCGGGCTGGCCGGCTCGACCGACCTGTTCGACCTGGTCTTCGTGCTGGTGCTGGTGTTCACCCTGGTGCAGGGCCCCACCCTGCCCTGGGTGGCCCGCAAGCTCGGCCTGACCCAGCAGGTCGTCTCGAGCGACCTGGACGTCGAGAGCAGCCCGCTGGGTGCGCTGGAGGCCGACGTGATCCAGGTGCATGTCGGCGAACACTCACGGCTGCACGGCGTCGAACTGTTCGAGCTGCGGCTGCCGCGCGGGGCGAACGTCACCCTGGTGGTGCGCGACGGCGAGTCGTTCGTGCCCACCCCGAACACCACGCTGCGGCACCACGACCAGCTGATCGTGGTCACCTCGGCCGGGGTGCGCGAGGCGGCGCAGCGCCGTCTGGAGTCGGTGAGCCGGGACGGTCGTCTGGCCGGCTGGCGCACCGAGCCGAACCCACGCTGACCGTCCGTGCGGGTGGGTCGGCGGGTTCGGGCCAGGCATATACTTGGCACTCACCGTGTTGGAGTGCCAGAGTCGCCTCTCCGGCGATACCGCTCCGTCCGCAGTCCTGTTTCCCGCAAGGAGGGGCCCGTGCCCACGTACGCCTACGCATGCACCGCGTGCGACAACCGTTTCGAGGTTCACCAGGCGTTCACGGACGACGCACTGACCGAGTGCCCCGAGTGCCACGGGCGCTTGCGCAAGGTGTTCAACGCGGTCGGCATCGTGTTCAAGGGATCGGGGTTCTACCGCAACGACTCGCGCGGCAGCTCCTCGTCGTCCTCGACGGCGGCGTCCTCCTCGGCCGAGGGCAAGTCGGAGGCCAAGTCCGACAGCAAGAGCGAGAGCAAGTCCGGCAGCGGCTCGGGCTCGTCGGGCTCCGGCACGAGCGACTCCTCCGCCTCGAAGAGCGGTTCGGGTTCGTCCGCGAACGGCGGTTCGTCGAGCGGAAAGTCCTCGGCGAGTTCGGGTTCCAGCTCCACCACGTCGGCGGCCACCAGCTCCTGAGCCCGGCCGGGAGTCACGGGCCCGTGCCCCGCTCGGGTCAGGAACGACGGACGGCGCAGGCCGGGGTACCACCCGGCAGCCGGTAGCGGTTCGCCGCCACCGCCCGGTAGCCGAGGTCGGCGGCGTTGCGCAGCAGCGGCAACCTGATCAGCCGGCCGAGCAGCCGCCAGCCCCGCCTCGGTGAGGAGATCAGGACGGCGGCCACGGCCGCGCCCCGGTCGAGCTGCTCGCCACCGCGCAGGACGACGATCGAGCCCTCGAGCCGCTCGCGGAGCGGCTCGGTCAGCTCGGTGGGGGCGAACTGCCAGGCGATCACCTGACAACCTGGCCGTACGTATCGCTGCGCCCATTCCGCCGAGCGGGTGCAGAAGCCGCAGTCGCCGTCGAAGAGCAGCACACCGGCGCCCTCGGCGAGGTCGATGCTGCCGGCCGGCTGTGCCATGGCTCCTCTGCGGTCCTGTGTCGGCCACAGGGTCGTGACCTCGATCAGGTTACGTCCCCAGGTCGGCCGTGAGCGACGTTGTCCACAGGCGGATCGCCGAGCCCGGCCCCAGGTCACCGCCTCGGCCTAGCGTGCCGCCGTGAACAGATTCCGCGGCATCGCCGCTCGGGGACGCATCCGCCCGGGCCCACCGGTTCGCGCCCGGTCCCGGCTCTCGTCGTGGCGGCAGAGCCTGGGTGCCCGGCGACGGCTGCTGTCGGCCTCGCTCGCCGCCCTGGCCGTCGCCGCCACCCTGCACGTCCTGGCCCCGCGGCAGGAGCCCGGGGTGCTCGTCGTGGTCGCCGCGCGTGATCTGGCCGCCGGTTCGCTGCTGACCGCGGACGACGTCCGCCGGGAGACCTGGCCCCGTGACGTCGCCCCCCGGCACCGGCTGGCCCGGGTCGGCGGGGAGCTGCTGACCGCGGTGCGGGCCGGAGAGGCGTTGACCGACACCAGGATTCGCGGCCCCGCCCTGCTGCGCGGACAGGGCCCGGAGATCCGGTCGATGGCCGTGCAGTTCACCGATCCGGTCGCCGCCCTGCTGCGCGCCGGTGACCGGATCGACGTCATCGCCGGGCCGCCGGAGGGTCTGGGCTCCGGGTCGGTGATCGCGGCAACGGATCTGCTGGTGCTCGCGGTCGGCACACCCTCCGGGACCGGTGGCGGGTTCGGTGGTGACGGTCCCGGCCCGGACGGGTCGTCCGGGGGTGGGCTGGGCGCCGTCCTCGATGGGTCCCCGGGTGCCGCGGGCAGCTCGGGCGACGGAGTCGTGATCGTGGCGGTGGACACAGCCACGGCGCTGCAGTTACGCGGCGCCATGTCCGGTCGTGCACTCAGCGTCCTGGTTCGTCACGACTAGTCGATCTTCGACCGTGCTGAGGAGGAGCTGACGGAGAGTTGCCGATTACGTGTTCAGATAACGCGCTAGTGTCTGCGTGTCCTCTGGGTCATCTGCGGCCCTCCCACAGCTCAACCAGCTCAATCCGCCCTTGGAGGCGACAGAACATGATCAAGGGATTCAAAGACTTCCTGATGCAGGGCAACGTCCTGGATCTGGCGGTCGCGGTCATCATCGGTGCCGCGTTCGGCAAGATCGTCGATGGCCTGCTCGAAGGTCTGATCAACCCACTCATCGCACTGCTGTTCAACGCCGAGGACCTGTCCAGCGCAGGCAAGTTCACGATCATGGACACGGTGTTCCAGCCGGGCATCTTCCTCAGCGCGATCATCAACTTCCTGATCGTTGCCGCCGTGATCTACTTCATCGTGATCGTCCCGGTGAAGAAGGCCATGTCGATGGCAGGCGCCCAGGAGGCCGCTGACGACGCTCCGGCTGAGGACGTTGCGCTCCTCACCGAGATTCGTGACCTGCTGCGCACCCGCGCCTGAGGTTCTCCGAACAGTTCCCCGAACGGCCGTCTCACTCCCAGTGAGGCGGCCGTTCGTCGTTCAGCCAGCTGTCCCGGTCGTTGTCCACGGCGTCGCGCCAGTCGCCACCGAGCACGTCGGTGTCGTCGCCGGTCTGCTCGATCACCGGACTCTGCCCGTTCACCGGCTTCTCGTTCACCGGCTTCTCGTTCACCGGCTTCTCGTTCACCGGCTTCTCGTTCACCGGCTTCTGGGCCGGCTTCTCGTTCACCGGCTTCTGGGCCGGCTTCCCGATCGGCTGCTCGGTCGGCTCCGGGTCGGCTTCCCCGGCGGCCGGTCCACCGTGCTGACCGGCCTGACCGGCCTGACCAGCCTGCTCGTCCGGTTCGTCAGGACCGTCAGGACCGGACGGCACCGGCGCCGTCCAGCACCCGGCGTGCCGCACCGCCGACGGCGGCCTCGACACGCATACCCCGACGCGGCAGATGCAGCGCCTCACGCACCAGGGCCGCCAGCTCCTCGGCGGACCGGAAGAGCCCGTCGGAGAGCACCCACTCGGCCACCGTCTCGAGTTCGGCCTCGCTGTAGCCGGTGATCGGACGCCCCGGCGGCACCGAGGGGTAGGAGCCCCTGACCCGCGGCCGGCCCAGGATGATCTGGGTCTCGTCGGTGAGCGACCCCTCCTCGCCGCCGCCCACGTCACGCCAGCTCGCCCGGATCCGCTCGACCTCGCCCGCGGGGTCGCAGAAGAGGTCCATGGCTGCCACCCGCAGGTAGCGCCAGCCGGCGCGTTCGATCGCCTCACGGCGCTGGCGGTCACGGGTGGACACACTCGGGCAGGCCGCGTATCCGGGGCCGTCGACGTCCAGCACCATCAGCCCACGGCCGGGGAACTCCGGATCGGCCAATGCCATGGCCAGCGGCCAGTCGGGCACCGCCGGCGGGTCGACGACCGGCAGGCCGACGATCTGCAGCCGCTCGCGGAAGTCGCCGACCAGGCCGTCGACCTCGCACAGTCCGGCCGCCGGGGCGCCGTCCTGGGCCGGGTCCGCGACCGGATCGGCGCCTGGGCCGGAATGGTCCCCACGAGCCAACGGGTCGGCGGCCAGTGCCAGCACGTCGCGCAGCATCTTCGACCCGTCGCTGCGCAACCGCTGCGCGTCGAGATCCTCGGCGGTGAAGCAGCAGACCAGCGTGGTGCGGCGGCGGGCCCGGGACAGAGCGGTGTTCAGGCAGGCCCGACCGTAGCGTCCGTCGAGCACCCCGAACCGGTGCAGCACCCGCCCGTGCGGGGTCTTCGCCAGACCGATCGAGACGATCACGGCGTCGCGCTCGACTCCCGGGATCCGGTGGATCGGACGCACCATGAACGGCTCGGAGATGTCGCCGGCCCAGTGCACGTCGAGCCAGTTGGCCAGCTCCGGGCGGGTGGCCACCTCCAGCCGCAACGCCTCCTCGATCCGTTCCGCGTGCCGGGCGCCGAGGGTGACCACCAGCAGCGACTCCCCCGGACGCCGCGCCGCGTGCTCGGTGACCAGGTCGACCACCCGGCTGACCTCGGCGTCCGAACTGACCGCCATCTGCTCGCCGGGCGCCGGCACACCGGTGCCCTCCTCGACGTGCTCGAGGCGCAGCGGCGAGGTGGCCTGGGAACCGGGGACCAGACCCCACGGCTCGGGGTAGCTCGTGCGCAACGGCAGCATGATGCGTCCGTCGCGGGTGCGGTGGTCGCGGTCCAGCCGGTGCCGGGAGAGCAGCGGGTGCTGCGCGGCGCCCATGCCCGAGACCGCCTCGATCACCGACGGGCCACCGGCGGCGGGCGGCAGCCGCCGCGAGTCGCCGGCGATGATGATCTGCTGCGCGCGGGCCAGCGCCGCCGCGCATTCGGGAATGCCCACCTGGCCCGCGTCGTCCACGGCCACCACGTCGACCATCGGTGCGCCCGGACGGGCCGGCGCGAGGTTGCGGGCGACGGCGTCCGGGCTCATCAGCCAGATCGGCCGCAGTGCCGCGACCAGATCGCCGGCCTGCGAGAACAGGTCCATCGGCCAGCTCGACCGGTGTCCGCGATGCACCTCGGCGAGCAGCCAGCCGACCTGGTCGCCGTGGTGACGCACCGCATCGACGGCACGCACCGAGGCGGCCGCGGCGGCCTGCGCCGACCGGGCGGCCAGCAGCTGTGCCTGTCCCTCACGCAGGGTCTCGACGTGGGCCCGCAGCTGCACCGGGTCGTGCTGGGCCAGCCGCGAGTCGGCCCTGATGATCGACTCCAGTACCGAGGTCCACCAGGCCAGGTCGAGCTCGCCGTCGACGTCCTCGGGCTCCGGACGGCGCTCGGTCAGGTCGGCGATCAGGTCCTGCAGACCCGCCTCCCGCAGCCGGTCCATCCGGATCCGGCGCTGCGGCTGGGCCAGCACACCGGACTCATCGGCGGCCAGGTCACCGATCCGTGCGGTCATCCGGGGCAGCGGCAGATCGATCAGGCTCGGCGTTCCGGTGCCACGCAGGATCTCGCGCAGGGTTCCGATCTCGGCCTCGAGCCGGCGCACCACGTCGTCGGCCGGTTCCAACCCGGTGGGCACCCGCGGCACCCTCGAGTCGTCGCTGGCCGCACCCCACTGCTGACGCTGCCGCGCGGCCTCACGCAGCAGCTGATGCAGATCGCCCGGCTGCGCCCCCGGACGCACCAGCGCCTGCGCCTGGCGCTTCAGCGCGCGCCGGGCCAGCCAGCCGCCCTCGGGTCCCGGCCCGGCCGGGTCGGTCACCGCGATCAGGTCGTCGAGCGGGTGCTCGAAGACCGCCGGCTGCAGCAGGTCGAGGGTGGTGCGCACGTCGCGCATCAAGGTCAGCAGCGGACGCCACTGGGCCACGGTCTCGGGGAAGGTCAGCCCGACCGAGTCGCACAGTGAGCGCATCGCGCCCTCCGCCTCGGGCAGCAGCGCGCGGGCCGACCTGGCCGACTCCAGCGCCCGGCGTGCGGCGGCCTCGTCGGCGACGTCGGCGTCCAGCCAGCGGGTGTCCAGCCTGGTCTGGTGGAACACCCCGAGCTCGGCGAGGTGGTTCAGATCCTGGCGCAGCAGCTCACGCCGGCCGGAGTCGAGCCCGCGGCAGACCTCGTGCGAGAGCCGCACCCGGGTGCGCGGCGGGTTGTCGCCGGACATCAGCTCGGCGAGCGCCACCATCGCGTCGTAGGCCGAGACCGCCCAGGGTTCGCGGCGGGTGTGCAGGGCGGCCCCGGCTGCGGCGAGAGCCTCGGCGGCGTGCCGCACCCGCGCGGCCGCGGCCGCCTCGGCCCGGGCCGCGGCGGTACCCCGCTCGGCGGCCGAGACGCCGGCGGCGTCCGGCCCGGTACCGGCCGCGTTCGCCACGGCCGGCCGGCCCCGGCCGGCGTCGGACTCCAGCCGGTCGGCATCGGTGATCGCCGCCTCGAGATCGACCCCGAGCCCCTTGAGCAGGCTGAGTCGTTCGCCCACCCCGTCGTGCAGGTCGAGCACCAGGTCGCCGAACCCGGCGTCGGTGAGGGTGCGCACGATGGTGTCGGCAGTGCCCCG
>DAIOVT010000194.1:0-7125 GCA_036758885.1 Kineosporiaceae bacterium | reverse complement strand
TTCGTCGAAGGTGCCCGACTCGGCCGGCGGCAAATTGGCGGTGGTGCCCGGTTCGGTGGCCGCCCCGGGCAAGGGCAAGGTGCTGCGGATCAGGGTCGAGGTGGAACGCGGCCTGGACGTCGACACCACGAAGTTCGCTGCCTTCGTGATGGCCACCCTGAACGATTCGCGCAGTTGGGGTCACGGTGGCCGGTACACCTTCGCGCGTACCTCCGGCACCGCCGACCTGCGTGTCGTGCTGGCCAGTCCGAACCTGTCGGCCAGGATGTGCCGTCCGTTGAACACCGGCGGCACGCTCTCGTGCGCCAACGGCACCACCGCGATCCTGACCACTTACCGGTGGGTGCGCGGCACCCCCGACTACGGCACCGACCGCTCCGGCTACCGCCGCTACCTGGTCAATCACGAGGTCGGCCACACCCTGGGTCACCATCACGAGTACTGCGCAGGCAAGGGCAAGCGAGCCCCGGTGATGATGCAGCAGACCAAGGGGCTGAAGGGCTGCACGAAGAACTCCTGGCCGTACCCCTGAGCCGTCCGTCCGGAAATCGGCCGGACCGTTGGTGCGGCGCCGGGCGGCACTGAGAGTTAGCGTCGCAGGGTGAGCACTTCGAGCGATCCGGGCCAGTTGCCGCCCCTGGTCGAACCGGGCCCCGAGCTGGACGTCGCACAGCGGCGCCGCTACTCCCGGCACCTGTTGCTTCCCGAGGTCGGCGCGGTCGGCCAGCGCCGCCTCGCGGCGGCACGGGTCGCCGTCGTCGGGGCCGGCGGTCTGGGCAGCCCGGCGTTGCTGTATCTCGCGGCGGCCGGTGTGGGCACGATCGGCGTGATCGACGCCGACGTGGTCGAGGAGTCGAACCTGCAGCGTCAGGTGATCCACCCGGCGACCGCCGTCGGAACGGCCAAGGTGGATTCGGCCGCCGAGGCGATCCGTGCGGTGAACCCCGGCGTCGAGGTGGTGCGGCACCGGGTCCGGCTGGACTCGGGCAACGCCCTGGACGTGCTGGCCGGCTACGACCTGGTGCTCGACGGCGCCGACAACTTTCCGACCCGCTACCTCGTCGGAGATGCCTGCGAACTGCTCGGCACGGTCGAGGTGTGGGGGTCGGTGCTGCGTTTCGACGGGCAGGTCAGTGTCTTCTGGCCGGGGCGCGGACCGGTCTACCGGGACCTGTTCCCGAGTCCGCCGCCGCCCGGTTCGGTGCCCTCCTGCGCTGACGGCGGGGTGCTCGGAATGCTCTGCGGCGCAGTCGGTTCGGTGATGGCGACCGAGGCGGTGAAGCTGATCTGCGGGATCGGCCGGCCGCTGGTCGGGAGGGTGCTGATCTACGACGCCCTGGCGATGACCTGGCAGAGCCTGGCGGTTCGCGCCGACCCCGATCGCAAACCGGTCGAGGCCCTGATCGACTACGACGCCTGGTGTTCCGGGCCGCCCGCTGCTGCCGGGTCGCCGGCCGGCGCCGCGGAGATCGATGCGCCGGCTGCGGGCGAGGAGATCGATGCGCCGGCCCTTGCCGGCATGCTCGCCGAGCGCCGGGCCGGACGCCGCGAGTTCACCCTGATCGACGTCCGCGAGGCCGCCGAGCGCGAGATCGTCACGATCGAGGGCGCGGTACACCTGCCGCTCGCCGATCTGCTGGACGCCGTCCGTGCCGGCCGGCTGCCCGAGGTGGTGCCGCACGGTCCGCTGGTGCTGCACTGCAAGAGTGGCGGACGTTCGGCGCAGGCGCTGACCGCATTGCGTGCGGCGGGCCGCGGCAACGTCGTCCATCTGGCCGGGGGCGTGCTGGCCTGGGTGCGCGACGTGCAGCCGCACCTGCCCGGCTACTGACCCGTGATCATGCAGAACTGCGTGCCCAGGGTGTGAGTCGTGCGGTTCTGCATGATCACGCAATGGTGGGCCGTGATCATGCAGAACTGCACCGGCGCTCAGCCGAGCGAGTCCGAACCCACCTTGGCCGACGTGGCCCGGTCGTAGACGGTGACCGCGGTGTCGGAGAGCACGATGATCCGGTCGGGGTCGATGAGGCTGCGCCGGGCGACCCCTCCGTCGTCCAGGGTGCGGGGACCGCTCAGCGCGTTCCCGTCCAGGCCGTAGCGGGCCAGACCGGCCGCGGCGTCGCTGCCGCTGTTGAAGGGCACCAGGACGGTGTCGCCGGACATGCTGAACGCGTGGTGGTCGTACTCCGCCTCGGAGTACCAGGCCGGCTTCGCCACCGATGAGAGCCGTTGCGGCGCAGCCGGATCGGAGACGTCGAACAATGACAGCTGCAGGCCCTGGGTGCGTCCGGTCTTGACATCGGCGTCCTGCCCGACGCCGATCAGCCGGTGTTCACCGGCCGGGTGCAGATAGGCCGAGTAGCCGGGGATCTTGAGCTCGCCGCCGACGTGGGGCCGGGCCGGGTCGGAGAGGTCGAGCACGTAGAGCGGGTCGACCTGGCGGAAGGTCACGACGTAGCCGCGATCGCCGATGAACCGGACGGCGTAGATCTGTTCGTCCTTGCCCAGCCCGCCGACCGAGCCGACCTGCTCGAGAACGCGCCCGTCGGGCTTCAGCACGATCACCTGGGACTGCGACTTCCGGACGACGGCGGGCGCGGACGCATCCGGCGCGACGCCGGGGACCGGGTCGGTCCTGACCACCGGATCGGAGGTGGTGGCCACGCGCAGGTAGCCGCCGTCGACGTCCATCGAGAACTGGTTGAGCAGCCGGCCGGGCACCTCTCCGCTGGCGGCGTAGCCGAGGCCGAACCCGCCGCCGGCCGCCTCCCGGGTGAAGGTGTGCAGCGTGGTCGAGGCCCCCTGGGACGCCCCGGACGGGCCGGTGCCCCAGTCGGTGAGTCCGACGACCGCGGTGTCGGCGTCGGCGTAGACGGTGCCTCCGGTGGCCAGTACCCCGGTCGCCTCGCGGTGCGTGGAACCGTCAGCGGCCAACCGGTCGCCGGAGGCGTCCAGGGCGGCGACGTCGACGCTGAGCAGGGTCAGGGTGCCTGCCCCGGACGGCGTGGCCGGCACCGCGATGTCGGTGCAGGGCAACAGATCCGCGGTGCGCGTGGAACCGTCCGGCGAACTCGCGGTGACCTTCGGCAGGAACCGGCTCAGCGGCGTCGCCTCGATCGCCTCGCGGTAGGCCTTCTTGGTCTCCTTCTCCAGGTACTCGCCCTTGGCCGAGAACTTCGGGGCGGGCAGATCGATGTCCGGGGTGCTGTTCACCGCCAGGTGCGCGACGCCGTCGACCACGCGGGCACCCGCCACCGATGACGACTCGAGTGTCATCGAGGAGACCAGGCGCGGGTTCGACGGGTCGGCGAGATCGACCTGGTCGAGCCGCGTCGACGAGGAGAACATCCCGGCGATCCGGGAGCTGCTGTTCATGCTGTCGTAGGCCATCGGGCCGCCGACCGCACTGATCACCAGGGCGGTCTTGCCGTCGAGCAGCATCGAGGTCGGGTTCTCGGGCAGGCGCAGCGAGCCGATCCGTTGTGGCGCAACGGATCCGGAACCGAGACGGATGGCGGTGAGGGTCGGCCGGGGCGTCTGCTGCACCGAGAACAACAGGTCGCCGCTGCGCTTGGCGATGTCCGCCTCGTCGACGCCGGCCACCTGCACGTTGGTGCCGGTGCCGGAGGTGGTGGCCCCCTGAGCGGTGACGTTGGCCGAGTCCGCCGCGCCGGAACCGCTGCTGTCGGCCGCGGTGCGGGCCTGGGATGCGCCTTCGAGCCCGGGCATCGCCATCGGCATCACCTGTCCGAGCCGGTCGAGCTGGTCGACGGCGGCCTCACGGTAGGCGGTCAGCAGGGCGTCGCAGGAACTGGGCTTGACCAGGGCCATCGGCGCCGCGCGCAGATCGGTCACCGGGCCGGTGCCCGGCGAGGTCCCGGAACCGGTCGATGCCGCCGGACTCATCGCGATCGCGACGGCAAGTCCGGCGGCGCACAGACCGCCGAGACCGAGCGCGGGCACCACCGCCGGGGTTCGCCCGGCCGTGGGGTTGGACGAGTGCTTCGACTGCTTCGACATGGGAGCCGCCAGGGGAATCGGTCCGCCAGAACGGTCCTGTGACGCAGATGGTTCCCGGGTGGTTCCCGGTCACAATGTGTCCATGGCGTCGCGGGCCGGCAACCGGCAGGGCAAAAGGGAACCGTCCGGCGAATCGCCCGCCGCGCTCGAGGTGCCGCCGGCTGCGGCCGCCGTCCTCGATCTGGTCGAGCGCATCCCGGCGGGACTGGTGATGACCTACGGGGACATCGCCGAGTACCTGTCCGGGCTGCCCGGTCCGGACGGCGCGGAGCTGCGGCTCGGACCTCGCCAGGTGGGTTCGGTGATGTCCCGCTGGGGCGGCACCGTGCCCTGGTGGCGGGTGCTGCGGGCGGACGGTTCGCCGCCGCAGGGCCACGAACCCGCGGCGCTGGCCAGGTATCGCGGCGAGGGGACGGCGATGCGTCCCGGTGGCGGTCGGGTCGATCTGCGGCGGGCCCGCTGGGACGGCGAACACCGGCCCGGGTGAGCGTCGCGGCGCAATTGTCGGTGGGCTGTGATGGGATCGATCCGTGGTGGACATCGCAGCACGATCGGCGCCGGGCCGGGACGGTCCGGGTGTGCGGCTGCTGCCGCCGTCGCCGCCACCTGCCGCGCCGGTCGAACTCGACCCCGACCAGGCCGCGGCGGTCCGGCTGCCCCGGGGCAGCGGACCCGTCGTGGTGCTGGGTGCCCCGGGCACCGGCAAGACCACCGTCGCCGTCGAGACGGTGCTGGCCCGGGTCCGCCGCGACGGTGTCGACCCCGGTTCGGTGCTGGTGCTCAGTGCCACCCGGCCGGCCGCCGCTCTGCTGCGTGAACGCATCACCGCACGTCTGGGCAGCACGCTGCGCGAGCCCTTGGCCCGAACCCCGCACTCCTACGCCTTCGGCTTGATCCGGCGGGCTCTGGTGCTGCAGGGCGAACCCTCGGCACGGTTGATCTCCGGCCCCGAGCAGGACCGCATCCTCGCCGATCTGCTCGCCGGGCATCTGCGCGGGGCCGGCCGGGTGCCGAGCTGGCCCGAGGCGCTCTCGCCCGAGGTGCGGGGTCTGCGTGGGTTCCGCGGCGAACTGCGTGATCTGGTGATGCGGGCGATCGAGCGCGGGCTCGACCCCGCCGACCTGGCCCGGGCCGGCATCGAGCACGGACGTCTCGACTGGCAGGCGGCGGCCGAGATCTACGCCGAGTACCTCGATGTCACCTCGTTGTCGGCGCCGGGTGCCTTCGACCCTGCCGGTCTGGTCGCCGCGGCGGGGCGGCTGCTGGCCGACGACGACGAACTGCTCGCCCTCGAACGCGGCCGTCGTCGTCTGGTGCTGGTGGACGACGCCCAGGAGCTCACCACGTCGGCCGCCCGGCTGGTCTCGCTGCTCGCCGGTGACGGTCATGATCTCGTGCTGATCGGCGACCCGGACGCCGCGACCCAGACCTTCCGAGGCGCCCGGCCACGGCTGCTGGTCGATGCCGCCGACCGGTTGCGCGGGCCTGCGGGGGAGCCGGCGCATCGGGTACTGCTGCGCACGGCACATCGCCAGGGGGCCGCACTGCGCGCGGTGGCGCAACGGGTCACCACGGCGATCAGCAGTTCCGGAGCGGTCGCTCACCGCCGGCCCGAACCCCTTGCCCGCGAGGGGATCAGCGAGGTGCACCTGCTCGCCTCACCGGCCCAGGAGGCGGCCTTCGTCGCCCAGCTGCTCCGTCGCGCGCATCTCGACGAGGGCATGCCCTGGCGCTCGATGGCGGTTG
Source organism: Kineosporiaceae bacterium (assembly GCA_036758885.1). GTDB lineage: Bacteria > Actinomycetota > Actinomycetes > Actinomycetales > Kineosporiaceae > DAIOVT01. The sequence continues at coordinate 1,359 of DAIOVT010000194.1, read as the reverse complement.
TCGTCCGGTCGGTGGCGCACACGGCCTCGCTGCGCCGGGCGCTCGGCGCAGCCGGTGTGCCGGCCCGGGTGCCGGGCACCGAGTTACCGGTCCGCGACGAGGCCGCGGTGGTGCCGTTGCGACTCGCCCTGCGCAGCGTGCTCGACCCGGCCTCGTTGACGATCGACACCGCTCTGGTGCTGCTCAGCTCGCCGTTGGCGGGTGCCGACGCCCTGGACGTCCGGCGGCTGCGCCAGTTGTTGCGCACCGAGGAGTTCGCCGCCGGGGGTGGCCGGGGCAGCGACGAGCTGCTCGTCTCGCGGATCCGGCAGGCCCTGCTGCCCCCGGCCGAGGACGGCGACGAGGTCGCCGATTCGTCGCGAGGTGTTGCCGCACAGGAGGTTTCACCTCCCGGGAACGACTCGCCCGAGCCCGAGCCCGAGAACGAGCTCGAGCCCGGGCCCGAGAACGAGCTCGAGAACGTAACCGATGGCGAGCACGAGGCACTCGAGGCATTCGAGCAGGAGAACCCGGAACCCGATCGCGAGCAGGGTGCCGTGGCGGCGCTGTCCCGGCTCTGCGGCATCCTCGAGGCGGGCCGGGACGCCCTGGCCGCCGAGGGGGCGACCGTCGAGACCGTGCTCTGGGCGTTCTGGCACACCAGCGGGCTCGCCGAGACCTGGCGCCGGATCGCGCTGGCCGGGGGACCGGCCGGTACCCGTGCCGATCGCGATCTCGACGCCGTGGTGGCGCTGTTCGAGGCCGCTGCGGCCTATGTCGAGCGCCTGCCCCAGGCCCGGCCCGCAGCGTTCCTCGACTACCTCGAGGGGCAGGACCTGCCGGCCGACACCCTCGCCGAACGGGCGCCCGAAGGGGAGTCGGTAACCCTGGTCACGGCGGTCGGTTCGGCCGGCCGGGAGTGGGACCTGGTCGTCGTGCCGCAACTGCAGGAGGGATCCTGGCCAGACATGCGGCTGCGCAGTTCGCTGCTCGGTGCCGGCGACCTGGCCGATCTCGTCGACCGTGGGCTGCCGCCCGGGCCGGACCGGGCCGACGGCCGGCGCCGCGCGGTGCGGGACGACGAACTGAGGATGTTCCTGGTCGCGGTCACCCGGGCCCGGCGCCGGTTGGTGGTCACCGCGGTGCGGTCCGAGGACGAGCAGCCCTCACCCTTCCTCGATCTCGTCGACCCGCCCGGTGACCCGGGGGATCCACAGCCGGACGGCGACGACGAGATCCGCCCGCTGACCGTGCCGCCCCGCCCGATGACGCTGAGCGGGTTGGTCGCCGAGCTCCGGGCGGAGGTCACCGATCCGATGGTCGAGGTGTCACCGGGAGGCGCCGCCCGTACTTGGGACCGCCTGACCGATGGATTGGGGC
>DAIOVT010000193.1:0-7133 GCA_036758885.1 Kineosporiaceae bacterium | reverse complement strand
CACCGGGATCACCGCCGTCCGTTCCGGACTGCTGCCCGAGGACAAGGCCCGCATCGTCACCGAGCTCGAGACCGCGGGCACCCGGGTGCTGCTGGTCGGCGACGGCATCAACGACGCCCCCGCGCTGGCGTCGGCCGGCACCGGGGTGGCGATGGGACGGCGCGGCTCCGACCTGGCCCTCGAGGTCGCCGACGCGATCATCGTCCGCGACGACCTCTCCGCGGTGGCGAACCTGGTCAGGCTCTCCCGGCGGGCCCGCCGCTACGTGATCGCCAACCTGTGTCTCGCCGGCACCGTGATCCTCACCCTGGTCACCTGGGACCTGATCGACACCCTGCCGCTGCCGCTGGCGGTCGCCGGCCACGAGGGGTCGACCGTGGTCGTCGCGCTCAACGGGGCCCGGCTGCTCAGGAGGTCGGCCTGGGGCCGCTGACCTCGACCACCTGACCGTCGTGGGGCAGCGATCCCCCGAACGTCAACCGGACGGCGCCCGCCCGCCGCACGTCGGGATCGTCGATCGCCCGCAATGGACTCCGGCACGAGACTCCTTCTGCCCGTGGCCGATTGCCGGCCGACGGCCGGACGGAAGGTCCACCACCGCGCGCAGACCGCCACCGGGCCGGGGGCTCAGGGTGAGCTCTCCCTGGTGAGCCTGTGCGATGCTCCTGGCGATCGTCAGACCGAGACCGACACCGGCATGGTCGGCCCGGATGCGTCCGGTACCGCGCTGGAACGGCTCGGTGAACGTCGCGACCAGTTCCGGGTCGAGCGGGTCACCGGTGTTCTCCACGGTGAGCCGGACGGCGTCAGTGCCGGCCTCACCGCTGATCCGAACGCTGCTGATCCGAACGGTGCTGATCCGAACGGTGCCGCCCTCGCCCAGGTTGTGCACGATCGCGTTGTGCAACAGATTCGTGGTCAGCTGGAGCAGCAGAGAGGGGGCACCGGTGGCCGGGGCGATGTCACCGCTGGTCTCGACGCTCACGCCGTGCTTCTCCGCAAGCGGCAGCAGCGTCTCCGCGGCCTGCTCGGCGAGGAGGGAGAGGTCGACCTCCTCCGGGGTGAAGGAGCCCTGATCGGCTCGGCTCAGCACGAGCAGCGCCTCGGTCAGATCGATCGCCCGGGCGTTGACGACCCGCAGACGCTGCAGCAGCTCGTCGTCCTGGTGGTCCGGATCGTTTCCGGCGACCTCCAGCAGGGTCTGGGTGACCGCGAGCGGGGTGCGCAGCTCGTGCGAGGCGTTGGCCGCGAACCGCCGTTGCTCGGCCACGTGTGCCTCGAGCCGGTCGAGCATGCCGTCGAAGGCATCGGCGAGTTCACGGAACTCGTCGTCGCGGCCAGGCATCGTGATCCGGTGGGCGAGCGACCCGCTGTCTGCCCGGCGAGCGGCGGCGGTGATCCGGTTCACCGGAGCAAGCATCCGGCCGGCCAGCAGCCAGCCGCCGACCAGCCCGAACACCAGCATGAAGGTCAGCGCCACGATCGCCGCCGGGAGGAAGACCCGCGGGCCGAAGTTTCGCGTGTCGAAGACCCGTAGGTAGTCCTCGATCCCGGGGATGTAGAGGCTGGATCTCGCCCTGACCTGGAAGAACCACGTCACCCCGAGAAGAAGGGAACCCGCGAGGGTGAGGAAACCCGCGTAGCTGAGGGTGAGCTTGACCCGGACGCTGAGCCCCGGCTGCCTAGCCACGGCCCGGCTCCATGTCGCCGGGGTCGCCGGGGCCGCTGTCGATGCGGTAGCCGACGCCGGGCACTGTGGCGATCAGCCACGGCTCGCCGAGCCGCTTGCGCAGCGCCGAGACCGTGATCCGGACGGCGTTGGTGAACGGGTCGGCGTTCTCGTCCCAGGCCCGTTCCAGGAGCTCCTCGGCGCTGATCACGCCGCCCTCGGCGGCCACCAACACCTCGAGGACGGCGAACTGCTTACGGGTGAGCCCGACGTACCGGCCGTCGCGGTAGACCTCGCGCCGGAAGGGATCGACGCGAAGCCCGGCGATCTCGCGGATCGGCGGCCGGCTGTGGCCGCGCCGCCGGTCGAGCGCCCTGAGCCGGAGCACCAGTTCCTGCAGTTCGAACGGTTTGGTGAGGTAGTCGTCGGCTCCGAGCTCGAACCCGGACGCCTTGTCGTCCAACCGGTCCGCGGCGGTGAGCATGAGAATCGGCATGCCGCTACCGGTGGCGACGATGTGTTCGGCGACCTGGTCACCCGACGGCCCGGGGATGTCTCGATCGAGCACCGCGATGTCGTAGGCGTTGGTGCCCAGCATCGCCAGGGCGGTGTCACCGTCGCCGGCGAGGTCGGCGGCGATCGCCGCCAGGCGCAGGCCGTCACGGATGGCCTCGGCAAGATAGGGCTCGTCCTCGACCACCAAGACACGCATCCCTCAACGGTACGAGCCCGCACGTATCGCCGGCGTATGAAGAACCGCAGACCGGCCGGCAACATCGCGTTGCCTTGACTGGCGGCATGAACCGAGCGACAACAACTCCAGCACGGATCCGCAGCGCATTCGGATCGATCGCCCTCGGCGCGGTGCTCATCGCCGCCGTGCTCGCCGTGAGCAACCTCCACCGCTCCGCCTCCCCCTCCGCGGCCGCGACCGACCGGTCCCCGACGCCGGTGGCCACGACGACCGGCAGCGACGGCGCGCTACCCGCCGGGGTGAGCGTGTTCGACGACGAGTACGCCGGCGTCGCCAGGCTCGAACCCGCACTGCTGCAAGCCGTCCGTGCCGCGGCAGAGGACGCCGCCGGTTACGGCGTCACGCTGCAGATCAACAGCGGCTGGCGTGCCAAGGAGTATCAGGAACGGCTTCTGCGCGAGGCGATCTCGAGGTACGGCTCGGCCGCCGAGGCAGCGCGATGGGTGGCCACCGCCGACACCTCACCCCACGTCACCGGCCGAGCCGTCGACATCGGCCCCTCGGTCGCGGCGGCCTGGCTCGCCGAGCACGGCGCCGGGTACGGGCTCTGCCGGATCTACCGCAACGAGCCCTGGCACTACGAACTTCGCCCCGACGCCGCCGATCACGGCTGCCCGCGCATGTACGCCGATCCGACCCACGACCCGCGACTGCAGTGATCAGGGTGGCCGGGCAAGGCCGGCCACCAGGCCGACGCCAGGTTGACGCCAGGTTGACGTTGTCAACAAGGACGATCTAACGTTGACAGCGTCAACCAGAACACCCGGCCGGCAGCGGATACGCGCGTTCCGGCCCGGAGTGCCGCACCGGTAGCCGAGGAAGAAGCGTTCACATGCCTGCAGTACTGATAACCGGTGGCCATCGTGGAATAGGCCATGAATGCAGCAGACAGCTCGCGTCGGCCTACGGACTCGATCTGATTCTTGCCGGACGCAGTCCCGAGGCGATGACCAGAACGGCGCAAGAACTGGAATCCGATTTCGGTGTGACGGTGACGACGCTGGCACTGGACACGTCCTCCTTGTCGTCGGTGCGTTCGGCCGCCGCCGAATGCCGGGACCTGCTCGCGAGCGGAAAGGTCGATTCGCTCAGCGCGCTCGTGTGCAATGCAGGGGCGAGGCAGCGCAGCTATTCCTCCAGCGCCGACGGCTTCGAGTTGACGTTCGCCGCAAACTACCTGGGCCATTTCCTGCTCGTCGAACTACTCACCGATCGCCTTGCCGATCACGGCCGCGTCGTGTTCACGGTCAGCGGCACCCACGACCCCGACACGATCGACGGCCGCATGGTCGGCCGAGCCGTGGAACCCGACGCCGTTGCGCTCGCCGGCGTGGGCAAGGGCCCGGCGAAGGACGGCAAGAAGCAGCCGTCCCTCGGGCAGTTGTACGCGACGTCCAAGCTCTGCATGGTGATGAACGCCTACGAGCTGGATCGGCGCCTCAGGCACTCCGGAAGCGACCTCTGCAGCATCGCCTTCGATCCGGGAAGCACTTCCGGCACAGGGTTCTTGGACGATTGGCCGAGGCCGGTGCGGTGGCTCTCCGACAGCGGGCTGATGGACCCCCTGATGCGCCGTCTCGGGGTGACCATGGGCAGCGTAGAGTTCTCGGGCACCTCGCTGGCCGACCTCGCCGCCGACCCGGCCTTCGCGCACGCTTCGGGAAAGTACTTCCAGTCGAATCAGGGCAAGCTGATCGAGGCGCACTCCTCGAAGACGTCATACGACAAGGACCGGGCGCTGAAGCTATGGAACGACTCCAAGACGTTGGTGCACCTGCAGCAGGACGAGGAGCCACCGCAACTCCGTTGAGCACCGCGGGCCGAATGGTGGCGGCCGCCCGGACGCTTCTCGATTCCGGCGGCGAGAAGGCGGTGACACTGCGAGCGGTCGGCCATGCGTGCAACCTGTCGCACAACGCCCCTTACCGGCATTTCGCCAGCCGCACCGCATTGCTCGCCGCCGTCGCTGCCGCCGATTTCCGCGACCTGCACGAAGACTTCCGCGAGATCCGGAGATCCCGCGCGAACCCGAGGAACAAGCTGATCAAGGCGCTCACGATCGGTGCGGATCTGGGTCGCGATCACCCCGCGCGTTACGACCTGCTCTTCAACAGCCCCGAGGTGTCGGCAGAAGGAGGCGAACTCGCCGCCGCCGAGAACGGCGCGTTCACCGAGTTCGTCGCCATCGTCGAGGAGTGTCAGCGTTCCGGGACATTGCCAGAGGCCCCCACCCCGGTACTCGCGCATCTGATCTTCGCCACCATGCACGGCCTCACCGCGGCCGCATCACGCGGCGGCACCGACGCCGACGTGACGGCGACGGATCCGGCTTCCGGGGTGCGGCTGCTGATCAACCTGCTGGCACCCTCCCCCGGCCCGACACCCTCGTGAACCGCACCGGCGGAGCACACGCGACCCACCGGGGTGATGCGGCGGTACAGATTGCCGGTGAGGACCTGCGAACACCTCGTCGACAGGTCGTCGGGCACCGGAGGCGGTTCCCAGTTGTAAGACCGCGCAACCGGACCGATCGGCGTGAACCCGGGGAAGCACTTGCCGAGACCGAACTGGGGAGCCGGGGTGTCCGTTGCCGGGTGCGCTCGGAAGGTCTTGTCCGACAGTGAGTCCGGCGACGTGGGCCCAGGCGTCAGCGAGACCGATGTGGTGGGCCGCCGATTCCGACGGTGAACGCCTTGATCGGCAGTTCCTGCTCGACGGCCAGCTTGCGGCAACCGAGCGGACCCGATGCCGTCGCACCTGTCGGCCTGAGGGTCCGGCCGCCACCGGGTCCTGCCTTGCTCTGCCTAGGATGCGAGCCGTGGCCATCAAACTTGAGAATGTCGGTATCGCCGTCCGCGACCTCGAGGCGACGATCGCCTTCTTCACCGACCTCGGTCTCGTCGTCCTCGGTCGCGACGAGGTCAGCGGGGAATGGGCCGACACCGCAGTCGGTCTCGACGGCAATCACGCCAAGATCGCGATGCTGCAGACTCCGGACGGCAACGGCCGCCTGGAGCTGTTCGAGTACATCCACCCCGAGGCGATCGAGTCACAGCCCACTCGCCCCAACGACATCGGCATGCATCGCGTCGCCTTCTCGGTCGACGACATCGACGCGGCTCTGGCGGTCGCCGCGAAACACGGCTGCCATCCGCTTCGCGCTGTGGCCACCTACGAGGGCGTCTACAAGCTCACCTACCTGCGCGGCCCCAGCGGCATCCTGGTGATGCTCGCCGAGGAGCTGAAGGGCGACGCGACGAACTGACGGCGGCTTGCCCCGGACGGCGATTCCACCTCGCTGCAGGCGGTCAACCCAGCCACCTGGACGCTGCTGGACGGGCAGATGGACGCCGCTCACGCTGAGCCCCTCAGGGCCTCGAGGGAGGCGAGAACGAGGTCGAGGCCGAAGGTGAATTCCGCTGCCGGGTCGTAGCCGGCGGCAAGGAGCACCGCGGCGGATTCGTTGAGGTAGGGGAACTCGGCGGGAGGAAGCTGGGGCAGGTAGACGTCCTCGGTCATGGTCGCGAGCTCGTCGGCGGTGTCGAACGGCAGACCGGCTTCCTGCAGGGCGAACCCGTACAGGTAGCTGTCGAGCAGCCAGTTGGCGTGCGTGGCCATCACGATCGAGAAGCCGGCCCCGCGCAGGCAGGCGGTGACCGCTTCGCGGTGGCGCAGGTTCGCGGGCCCCGGCGATGTCCGCGATTCCAGCAGTCCGATCGCCCAGGGGTGGCGCGAGAGAACCTGCCGGGCGGACAGCATCCGCCGTCGCATCGCTGACTGCCAGTCGGTCCCCTCGGGCGGGAGTTCGATCTCCCCGAACACCTCGTCGATCATGGCGTCCAGCAGTTGTTCCTTGTTCGCCACGTAGTGGTAGAGCGACATCGCGCCCGCGCCGAGCGAGCCGGCCAGCCGGCGCATGCTCAGCCCGGCGACCCCTTCCTGGTCGGCGAGCCGGACCGCCTCGAGCACCACCCGTTGCTTGCTCAGCCCCGCGTCCGACGTGACGTCATGTTGCTCCCTCGCGGACACGGGTCCTCCTCACTCTATCAGGCCTGCTTGACAATCGTACAGCGTACGAACGATAGTACAGCGTACGAACGCCAGCGTCCGGGGACGAGGTGCCCGGCCACCGGGTGGCCACCTCGAGCGGGAGAAGCGGCAGGGGAACCCCACAGCGATCGCAACGCGAAGGAACTTCGACGTGAGAACCAGGACAGCAGAACCCACCGCAGCCGAGGACCGGCAGCGGTCGTCCACGCGGCTCGTCGGCGGCGCCGGGATCGCGTACGCCGCGTCAGTGATCCTTCAGAACACATTGTTCGCCACCAGTGGAGCGCCTGGCTACGGCGATCCTCTTGGCATGGTTCTCACCTACCACGCCGAGAACCGGGGCGCCCTGACCGTCACTTCGGGTCTGGAGGCCGTGAACCTGTCGCTGCTCCTACTGTTCGTCACGGCGTTGCACGGGCTCGTCCAACGCCGCGGTGGCGCGGGGGCGGACTGGTCGCGGCTCGCGGTGGCAGCCGGCGCAACGCTCTCGGCCATATCGGCCCTGGTGATAGCCACGCACATAGCGGTCGTGCTCGCCGCGGACGGCCTGACCGCGCCGACCCCCGCCTTCGCGCAGATGTGGCAACTCCACGCCGCAACCTTCGCGCTCACGCTCCCCGCGCTCGGGGTGACCTTCATCGGCGCGGCGCTGGCCACCCA
>DAIOVT010000192.1:0-7145 GCA_036758885.1 Kineosporiaceae bacterium | reverse complement strand
CCCTGCTGCTGGCCGGTATCGCGGTCACCTCGTTCCTCACCGCGATCCAGACGGTGCTGCAGCAGGCGAACTCCGACACTCTGCGGCAGGTCTACTCCTGGATCCTCGGCCAGCTCGGGGCTGCGGGCTGGGACCAGGTGTTGCTGGTGCTGCCGTACATGGTGGAGTCGTGGGCGGTGCTGCTGTTCGCGGGCCGCGCCCTCGACGTGCTCTCGGTCGGCGACGACGAGGCGAGCACGCTGGGTATCAGCCCGGCCAAGGTGCGCTTCGTGGTGCTGCTGGCAGCGTCCCTGGGCGCGGCTGCCGCGGTGGCGGTCAGCGGGCTGATCGGCTTCGTCGGGCTGGTGGTGCCGCACGTGGTGCGGCGGCTGGCCGGGTCGGCGCATCGGGTGGTGCTGCCGCTCTCGCTGGTGGTCGGCGGCGCGTTCCTGGTGCTCGCCGATCTGATCGCGCGCACGGTGATCTCGCCCGCGGAACTGCCGATCGGCGTGGTCACCGCCTTCGTCGGGGCGCCCTTCTTCGCCGCCCTGCTGCGGATCGGCAGCGGATCGTCATGACCGGAACGACCGCCGAACCACCCGCGCGTGCGTTGCTCGAGGCCACCGGCATCGGGGTCAGGCTGGGCCGTACCCAGGTTCTGGACGATGTCGACCTGAGCGTCCCGGTCGGCGGCTGGAGCGTCGTGGTCGGCCCGAACGGGGCCGGCAAGTCCACCCTGTTGCGGGCGATCACCGGGCTGGTGCGCTACGCCGGGACGCTCCGGTTCCGGGTGCCGTCGGGTGTCGCAGGTCCCGGTTCACGGCCTGGTTCACAGGCCGGCTCACAGCTGGAGAACCCTTCTGCGGCAGGCGATCCGGGATCGGGGGCGGTGACGGTCGACCTGCGCTCGATGCCGTCCCGGCAACGGGCCCGGCTGATCGGGTACGCCCCGCAACGGCCGATCCTGCCCGACGGCATGATCGTCGCCGACTACGTGATGCTCGGCCGCACCCCGCACCGGGGGCTGCTCGCGGCGCCCGGCGGAGACGATCGCGAGGAGGTCGACCGGGCCCTGCAGCTGCTCGATCTCACCGCCCTGGCCGACCGTCAGCTGCGCACGCTCTCCGGAGGTGAGGCTCAGCGCGCCGTCCTGGCCCGGGTGCTGGCGCAGCGTCCGGCGCTGGTGCTGCTCGACGAGCCGACCTCCGCGCTCGACCTCGGCCACGCCCAGCAGCTGCTCGAACTCATCGACACCCTGCGCCGCAGCGAGGGCCTCACCGTGCTGGCCACCCTGCACGACCTGGTGCTCGCCGGTCAGTACTCGGAACATCTGATGCTCTTGGACGGCGGCCGCATCGCCGCCGCCGGAACCCCGCAGCAGGTGCTCACCGAGGCCAACCTCGCCGAGCACTACGGCGCCAGCGCCCGGGTGGTCTCCGGCCCGGACGGCGTCCAGGTGCACCCCGTCCGCCCCACCCCGTGATCATGCAGAACTGCACGCCCCGTCGCGCACACAGGCCCCACAACCCGTCGTGATCATGCAGAACTGCTCGGGACAGCGCCGGTGTCCGGGTGCTTGCCCGGTGAGGCGCGCAGTTCTGCATGATCACGACGGGGGTGGGCGGCGTGAACCGCGGGCGGCGGGTACCACCATCGGGGTTCCGGTCTCCGGATCCTCGATCACCGAGCAGGCCAGGTCGAACACCTCGGCGACCAGTTCCGGCGTGACCAACTCCGACGGCGCCCCAGCAGCGACCAACCGGCCGCTCTGGGAGAAGAGATCAAGACCTCGGTGGCGAAGCGGTTCAGCGACGCCGCGGCGGCGAACCCGGCGTTCGCGGGTAAAAGGTGATCTTCCTGCAGAACGCCGTCTCCGACGGCAACCTGATCGCCTCGCAGAAGGGTCTGGGCACCGAGTTCCTCACCGATCTCGGATTCGACGTGCCCAGCGAGATCGATCCCTATGTCCGCGAGGGCGAGCAGGCCTTCATCCCGGTGGAGAAGATCAGCGTGCTCAACGCCGCCGACGTGCTGGTCTGGGGCACCGAGAAGGACGCCGACGAGCCGGCCCTGGAGAAGGTGCCCGGCTTCACCTCGCTCGAACCGGTCAAGGCCGGGCGCTCGCTGTACACCGGCGGCGAGCTGGCCGGTGCCATCTACTTCTCCTCGCCGCTGAGCCTGCCGTACATCGTCGACAAGCTGGTACCGATGCTTGCCGGCGTGGTCACGTAGCCCGCCGCCCTCCTCGCGTCGCCGCGGGTCTCAGCCCTGCACGCCCTGGTGGCTGTGGGCGACGAGTTCGGGCGTCAACTCCGCGTACAGGTGCGGGTAGGGCTCGGCGTCCGGGCCCGGGGCCTCCAGCACGATCGGTGCCCGATCGGTGTCGAGTTCGAGCAGCACCAGATCGGACCAGTCGGCATCGGCCCAGTACCGGTCGAGCACGCCGGGCAGCTGATGGGCGAACGAGGCGTGTACGAATCCCTCCGCCTCGTAGCCGACCCCCCGGGCCGACCAGGGGTAGCCGTCGCCGGCCAGGGCGGCGTTCCAGTGCCCGGCCTCGGCGATGTGGAAGACCTTCTGGGAGAGCGGGTTCGGGGACTCGAGCAGGCCCAGCTGCTGCAGCCGGGCCCGCAGCGTCCCGGAGTCGGTGAAGTGGACGGCGATCAGCCCGGCGCGTTCGGCGGCCTCGACGTTGGCGGGGGAGTCGTCGACGAAGACGGTGCGCGATGCGTCCAGGTCGTGCCGGCGCACGGTGAGTTCGAAGATCTCCGGATCCGGTTTGCCGAGGCCTTCGGTGCCGGAGACGACGATGCCCGCGAACCGGTTGAGAATGCCGAACCGCTTCCGCGCCAAGGGAAAGGTCTCGGCCGACCAGTTGGTCAGGGCGGCCAACCTGACCCCGGCCCGATCGAGCTCGGCGATCACCGCGCTGGTGCCGGGCACCATCCCGGTCAGGGTGTGGCCGAAATGCTCGCGATAGCCGGCGACGGCCTCGGCGTCGTCCGGGAACCGTTGCCGTAGTTCGGCTTCGGCGTCCTCGAAGGAGCGGCCCAGGTCTTGCTGGTGGTTCCAGCGAGGGAAGTCGATCCGCTGCATCAGCGGATCGATCTCGTGTTCGGGCAGCACCTGGGCGAAAGCCCGGCGGGGGTCCCACTGCAGTACCACCCCGCCGAGGTCGAAGATCACGGCGTTCGGTGCAGGGCTCTGCTGAGCGGTCATGACCGTGATTCTGTCACTCGCCGGGGTGCCCGCTGGGGCAGGATGACCCCCGATGGAACTCGCGCAGATCGAACTCACCTCCTGGAGCGACCGGGACGCCCACGGCGCGGAGCTGGCCAGGCCCGTTCTGCTGCAACACTTCCCGCCCGGGTGGCGGGCCATCTCGACCGCGATCACCGGCGGCGGCGTCGGCCCCGCCGACTGGTGGTTGAACGCCCAGGTGAGCAGGTTCTACGACCGCTCCGACCCGGCCCGGCACCTCGGTGAGATCGCCGCCGAGCTGGGCCTGACCGGGGCCGGGGTGGGCATGCTGACCGCCGCCGAGGTGGATCATCCGGCCCGGGCCGAATCGGACGGCGCGCTCACCCTGGCCACGGTCGGGCTCGGCCTGCCGGTGCCCGCGGCCGCCCCGGACGAGGTCGTCTGGGAGGACGGCGCACCCGACGCCGCCCCGCGGCCGGGCACGATCAACGTGCTGGTCATGCTTCCGGTGCCGCTGTCGGACGCCGCACTGGTCAACGCGGTGCTGACCGCCACCGAGGCCAAGACCCAGGCCCTGGTCGAGGCCGGGGTGCCGGGCACCGGCACGTCGTCCGACGCCGTCTGCATCGCCTGCCCGGCACCCGGCGGCGACGGCGAGGCGTCACAGGTCGAGCCTTACGGCGGCCCCCGCTCGCGCTGGGGCGCCCGGCTGGCCCGGGCGGTGCACCAGGCCGTCGCCGAGGGCACGCTCGACTGGACCACGCGGCATCCCCCGGGTGACGGCCACCGGTTCTGGGGTGAGCACTGGCCGCCCCGCCCAGGCGTGTAGGTGGCGTGGAGCCGGCTCGTAGGCTGAGGGCATGACCTCGATCAGTGACTTCTCCGCGACCACCCTCGCCGGGGACGACCAGCCGTTGTCGACCTACGCCGGCCAGGTGGTGCTGGTGGTGAACACCGCCTCGCGGTGCGGCCTCACCCCGCAGTACGAAGGGCTGGAGCAGCTCTGGCAGACCTTCCGCGACCGCGGTCTGGTGGTGCTCGGCTTCCCCTGCAACCAGTTCGCCGGCCAGGAACCCGGTGACGCGGCGGAGATCGCCGAGTTCTGCAGCAGCAACTACGGGGTGAGCTTCCCGATGTTCGCCAAGATCGACGTCAACGGCGAGGCTGCCCACCCGATGTTCGCCTGGCTGACCGGCGCATCGGACGGCGCCCCCGTGGCCTGGAACTTCACCAAGTTCCTGCTCGGCCGCGACGGCGCGCTGATCTCCCGCTACGAGCCGCCCGTGACGCCGCAGGAGATCACCGGAGACATCGAGAAAGCGCTTGCCGGGTAACGGTTCCCGGGATTCCGCGCCGGGCCGCCGGCCCAGGTTCAGCGCTCCTGGCGGATGGGGGGCAGGGCGGCGTGGGCGTCGTCCAGGGTGTAGCCGGTGACCCGCAGCAGATCGACCACCAGCGACCGCATCTGGGCCAGCAGAACCTCGGTGGACAGACTCGGCGTGCGCTCGAGTTCGCCGGTGAGCTCGGCGGCGGCCAGCAGCGCGGGGCGGGCCGTGGCCAGGTTGGCGCCGTCCGCGAGCACGTCGGCGAGTACCTGGATCGCGTCGGCCAGCGAGGTCATCGCGGCCAGGTACGACTCCGGCAGTTGCTCGTCGTAGGTCGTGGTCACGGCGATCCGCCGGGCCAGTACCCGCAGGTTGCGCACCGACAGGTCCAGCGGCTCGATCAGTTGCGCGACCCGGGCCACCGGGGCCCGGCGGTGCCGAAGCAGCGGCGAACTGCGCGCGGCGTCCAGGCCCTCGGCCGATGCGTCCGCCAGACGGCGCATCAGCGCGTCGCTGTTACGGGCCTCGGCGAGCAGCGCCACCGCGGCGTCGATGTCGCCGGTGCGGGCGGCATCGGCGGTGCCGCGCAACACCTTTGACATCGTGCGGGCTACCTCGGCGGCCAGATACCGCGGACGCAGCAGCGGCGCCGACGGCACGATCGCCGCGGCGACCACGGCCACGGCGCCACCGATCACGGCGTCCAGCCAGCGGGTGAACGACTGGCTGCCGGTGGAGGCGAAGGCGACGACGAAGATGCTCTGCACCGCCGCCTGATTCACCAGCAGCATGCCGGCGCCGAGGAACCGGGCGATCGACAGGGACGCCGCGACCACGATCACGATCTGCCAGACGCCCACTCCGGCAACGGTGATGAACAGATCGGCGACCAGTACCCCGACCGCCACTCCGACGGTGATCTCGACCACCCGGCGAAGCCGCTGGTGGTAGCTCATGCCGAGGGAGATCATCGTGACGATCGGCGCGAAGACCGCCTGCTGGTGGTCGAACACGTCGGAGGCCAGCCACCACGAGATGCCCACCGCGATCGAGACCTGCACGATCTGCCAACGGCTCTCGAGCAGCCGGTTGACCTTGGTGCGGAACGCGCGACGGCCTCGTCGCCGCGCGGTCTCGATCAACTCCTCGAGTTGCTCGAGGTGTTCGGCGATCGGGCGGGGCGCTGCGGGTTCGGACACCGGATCAGCGTGCCATCAGCCGCCCCGCGGACGAACCGGACCTTCCGGGCGGAGGGTTATCGTCGCAGTATGCAGACCGACCACGAGCCCGCGCCGGCCTGGTGCGTCGTCGACACCCCGGTCGGTGCGCTCACGCTGGCCGGCGACGGCGCCGCCCTGGTCGAGATCGTCTTCGACGGCGAACGGCATCGCCGGCTGCGCGAGCGTCGCCACGCCGAGGGTGGGCCGGGCGAGGACGGCGACCCGGTCCTGGAGCGGGCCCGGGTGCAGCTGCTGGAGTACTTCGACGGCGGGAGAACCGAGTTCGACCTGCCCCTGAACCCCACGGGATCGGCTTTCCAGCAACGGGTTTGGCGTGGCCTGCAACAGATCCCGTACGGACGCACCTGGAGCTACGGTGACCTCGCCCGGGCGATCGGCATGACCGCCGCCGCCTCCCGCGCGGTCGGCCTGGCGAACGGGGCGAACCCGCTCTCGATCGTCGTCCCCTGTCACCGGGTGATCGGCGCCGACGGGTCGCTGACCGGCTACGGCGGCGGCCTCGAGCGCAAACAGTTCCTGCTCGACCTCGAACGCGGGTCGCTGTTCTGATGGACGGCGCCGCAACCGATTCCGCCGGTTCGCCGGCCACCGACCTGGTCTGCGTCGTGATTGCCGGCGGCGGCAGCAGCCGGTTCGGGGCCGACAAACTGGCCGCCGACCTGGGCGGCCAGACCCTGCTCGAGGTCACATTGGCCGGGCTGCCCCCGGCGGCCGCGGTGATCGGCGTCGGGCCGCCCCGGCGCACCGAACGCGCGGTCGAGTGGGTGCGCGAGCAGCCGCCGTCCTCGGGTCCCGGACGCTCCCTGGTCGCGGGGGTGCAGGCCGCGCTGGGCCGCCGGCCGAACGCGACCGTGCTGGTGGTCGCCGGGGACGCACCCGGCGCCGGCGCCGCGGCGAACGCCCTGTTGGACGCCGCGGCGCAGACCGGTGCGGCGGTGGCGGTCGACGCGATCGGACGCCCGCAGCCGCTGCTGCTGGCGCTGCGCGCCGACGCCGCCGACCGCCTGATCCGCAGCGGCGCCGAGCCCGACGAGCCGGCCCGGGCGGTGGTCGCCCGGCTCGACCCGCAACCGGTACCCGTTGCGCCGCAAGCGTTGTGGGACGTCGACACCCCGGACGACCTGCTCGGCTGGCAACTGCGCGACTCGCCTGCCGCCCGGCAGGTCGCCGAGGCCGTGACCGCCGCGCAGACGCGGGCAGGCGCGGTGCGGCTGATCGCCCTCGACGGTCCCAGCGGCGCCGGCAAGTCGGTGCTGGCCTGCGCCGTCGCGGCCCGGCTCGGCGGTGTGGTGCTGGACGGCGACGACTTCTACGCCGCCGAAATGCCGGGCCTGATCGCCACCGCGCCAGGATCGGTCACCTGGGACCGGGTGATCGATTGGCGGCGGTTGCGCGGCGA
>DAIOVT010000191.1:0-7170 GCA_036758885.1 Kineosporiaceae bacterium | reverse complement strand
AACCGGAGGTGCGGTGTGATGCTGCACGCCGCAGCAAGCACCTGGCCGCGTCGCACCTCGGCCAGACGGACGCCGCGCAGCAGCACCGCAGCGTTGTCGCCGGCCTGGACGACGTCCAGCGTCTTGCCGAAGGTCTCCAGCCCGGTGACCACGCTGGCGGTGGTCGGGGCCAGACCGACGACCTCGACCGTCTCGCCCATCTCCAGCCGGCCGCGCTCCACCGCACCGGTGACCACCGTTCCCCGGCCACTGATCGTCAGCACGTTCTCGATCGGCATCAGGAACGGCTCGCCGAACGCCCTCTCGGGCAACGGCACCGTGGCGTCCACGGCGTCGAGCAGTTCCCGGATCGAGGCCACCCAGCGCTCGTCGCCCTCGAGCGCACGCAGCGCCGAGACCCGCACCACCGGGATCGCCGGGTCGGTGAAGCCGTACTGCGCCAACAGGTCTCGCACCTCGAGCTCGACGAGGTCGAGCAGGTCGACGTCGTCCACGGTGTCGGCCTTGTTCAGTGCCACGACCAGGTGCGGCACCCCGACCCGCTGCGCCAGCAGCACGTGCTCGCGGGTCTGCGGCATGGCGCCGTCCTGGGCCGAGACCACCAGGATCGCCGCGTCCACCTGCGCCGCCCCGGTGATCATGTTCTTCACGTAGTCGGCGTGCCCGGGCATGTCGACGTGGGCGTAGTGCCGCGTCGCGGTCTCGTACTCGACGTGCGCGATGTTGATCGTGATGCCGCGCTCGATCTCCTCGGGCGCCCGGTCGATACCGGCGAAGGAGACGAACCTGTTCGCGGCCGGGTCGGCCTGCGCCAGCACCTTGGTGATGGCGGCGGTCAGCGTGGTCTTGCCGTGGTCGACGTGCCCGACGGTGCCGATGTTGAGGTGCGGCTTGTGCCGCACGAAGGCCTGCTTGGCCATGACGGATCTGCTCCCTGTGCGAGACCCCTCCCGGTCCGGCCGGGCGCACCGCGGGTACGACGGGTACCGCTGCGGCGCGAGGGGTGAGGATCGACGGTGCCGTGATGCACCCGGCCGAGCGTGTCGAAGGCTCGGCGGTGCCAGGACTCATCTCCGCCGGCGGTCCGGGGAGGGTGCTCACCCTCCTCCACGGCCCTGCTGCTGCAGGAGGAGGGTCAGCCTCGGGCTCCGTCCGGAACGCCCACCGCGACCGGGCACGCATCGGCACCGGACGGCGGGCCGACCGGTGCGAAGGGGTGGGTCACGGTGCACACGGCGTCAGGCTAGATCAGCGGATCCCCTGCGCTCCAACGGTTTTCAGCCGGGCGAACGAGTGGGAGCCGGAACGGTGGCCGGTGCCCCGGTGGTCCGGGCGAACACCATCCGTCCGTTGGCCGTGATCAGCACGCTGCTGACCACCACCTGCGCCTCCGAACCGATCAGCCGGCGGCCCTTGTCGACGACGACCATCGTGCCGTCGTCCAGGTGCCCGACCGCCTGGCCCGGCTCCTTGCCGGCCCGGGTCAGCTGGACGACGACCTGCTCCCCGGCCACCACCGGCGGACGCATCGCCAGGGTGAGCGCGTGCAGGTTGAGCACCCGGCAGCCGGCCACCACGGCGACCTTGGCCAGGTTGCTGTCCAGGGTGAGCAGTGCGGCGTCCTGCTCGCGTGCGAGGTCGACGAGAAACCCGTCGACGTCACGATCGGCGGGCAACGGGTCCGGGATCAGCTCGAGATCGACACCGCGCTGCTGGCGCAGGTCCTGCAGAACCTCCAGGCCGCGCCGTCCGCGATGGCGGCGCTGCTCGTCCTCGGAGTCGGCGAGCGACTGCAGTTCACCGAGCACCACCTCGGGCAGCAGCAGCCGGCCGTTCAGGAAACCGGACTTGATGATCTCGATGATCCGCCCGTCGACGGCCACCGACGAGTCCAGCAGCGCCGGCACCGCCGCGGAGGACGGCCCGCCGGCGGTGAAGCGTCCGCTCTGGCCGAGCAGCGAGAGCACTCCGAGCCGCTGCGCATAACCCAGCCGGTAGCCCAGGGACCCGATCGTCACCAGAATGAAGACGAACAGCGGGATGTTCAGGGTCGGAGCACCGATCATCAGGATCGGCCAGGCCAGACAGGTCGCGGCGACCACGCTGAACACGGCACCGATCAGACCCGCGAGCAGTTGCTCGGCCGATCGGCCGGTGAGCTGGGACTCGGCCCGGGTGACGCTGATCAGGGTCAGCCGAGCGATGGTGCCGCCGAGGACGTATCCGGTGGTGCCGCCGAGCACAACACCCAAGGACGGGCCGTCAAGACCCCCGACCATCACGTCTTCGTCGAAGCCGGTGCCGATCTGAAACCCGACGGTCGCGAAGAAGGCGACGACGCACAGGCGCAGCACCTCGACGACGATCGTCGGGAGCTGATTGTGCCTGGGGGCCACCAGAACCTCCTTCGAGATTCGGCGGCCCCCAGGGTGCAGCAATCAGGAAGCGAGCACCTCGTCGAGGATGGCGGCCGCCTTGTCCTCGTTGGTTTGCTCGGCAAGTGCAAGCTCCGACACAAGGATCGTGCGCGCACGACCGAGCATCGACTTCTCGCCGGTGGACAGTCCCCGGCCCTGGTCACGACGGGTCAGGTCACGGACGACCTCCGCGACCTTGATGACATCGCCGGAGTGCAGTTTCTCCAGATTGGCTTTGTAGCGGCGCGACCAGTTGGTCGGTTCCTCCGCATACGTGGCCCGAAGAACCTCGAACATCTGGTCGAGACCCTCTTGACCGACCACATCGCGCAGGCCGACCATCTCGACATTGGCGGCAGGAACCTCGATAGTCAGAGGATTCTGGGAGACCTTCTCGGTGGGGCGGAGCACCAGATACTGGCGCTCTTCCCCCATAATGACGCGGACCTTGGTTTCTACGATCTGAGCGGCACCGTGCTGAGGGTGCACAACCGTTTCGCCGACGCTGAAAGCCATGTGTTGTTATCCCCTTTCCCGCATCTATCCTAACACGCGGTACCCGAAGGACCGTTCACGAGCAGTGCGTTTGCGCAGGTCAGCGGGCACAGGCAGACAGAATCGGCCTTGACGGGGCAGGCATTCCGTGCATCACCGGCCGGTGCCGGAGTCCGCCCGGCCGGCCGGACTTCCGGAAGCCGACCGGCCTGCTCGGCGGCCGACCCCTGCGAGTAGGCTCACCATCCGAGCCCTGATCAACCCCAGATCGTTCAGCCCAGATCGTTCGAGAGGACCGGACGTGACCCAGCTCAGCCGCGTGGCAGGACTTCCCGCCCGACCCGTCCGCGCGCTCGCCGTGGCCGCCGCCCTCGGACTCGGGCTCGGCCTCAGCGGGTGCTCGGCGACCAACCCGACCCTGGTCGAGACCTACGCCGCCGCCGACGGCATCAACGGCTCGATCGCCGACGACACGATCGTGCTGCGCAACGTTCTGCTGGTGACCTCGGGCAAGGACGCCGCGGGCACTCTGTACGGCGTCGTCAGCACCCGCGGGTCGCAGTCGGTGCCGGTCACCTTCAGCGTGCTGAACGCCGACGGCTCGGCCATCGGCGCGAACAGCCCGATCCGGGTCACCCCCGGCATGCCGGTGCAGCTGGGCACCACCGGCAACACGATCACGGTGCCGTCGGTGCCGGTCATCCCCGGGTCGACCCTGCAGCTGCAGGTCGACTCCCCCCTGGGCGGGGAGCGGCTGACCCTTCCGGTGGTGCTCAAGCAGGGCCACTACGCCAGCTGGACGCCCGAGGCCGTCAGCGGCTGACCGGCCCGCAGCCGACTCCTGGGGCCCCTGCCCACCCCGGCCGGAGGCCCCGGCCGGGACGGCGTCAGCCTTCGTACTCGTAGCCCAGACCCCGCACCGTGACCAGGTGCTTGGGCGCTGCGGGGTCGGGCTCGATCTTGGCCCGCAGCCGCTTCACATGGACGTCGAGGGTCTTGGTGTCGCCCACGTAGTCGACGCCCCAGACCCGCTCGATCAACTGCATCCGGGTGAGCACCCGGCCGGAGTTGCGCAGCAGCAGCTCCAGCAGCTCGAACTCCTTGAGCGGCAACGCGATCTGCTGGCCGTCGACGGTGACCACGTGGCGTTCGACGTCCATACGCACCGGGCCGGCCTCGATGATCCCCTGCGGGCCGACCGGCTCGGCCTCGCCCCGGCGGCGCAGCACCGCCCGGATCCGGGCGACCAGCTCACGCGAGGAGTAGGGCTTGGTGATGTAGTCGTCGGCACCCAGTTCGAGGCCGACCACCTTGTCGATCTCGCTGTCCTTGGCGGTCAGCATGATCACCGGGACACTGCCCCGCTGACGCAGCTGGCGGCAGACCTCGGTACCCGACTGACCGGGCAGCATCAGGTCGAGCACCACCAGATCGGCGCCCGCACGGTCGAACTCCTCCAAGGCCGCGTTGCCGTCCGCACTGATCGAGACGTCATATCCCTCCTTGCGCAAGAGGTACGACAACGGGTCGCTGAAGGACTCCTCGTCCTCCACGATCAGGATCCGGGTCACCGGATCACTCCCTTCGGTTGCGGGACGGCAGGCTGACGCTCCGGTTCGCCGTCGAACGCGGAGGAGGACATGGCCCGGCCGGACGGGCCGGAGCCGGGCTCGGACGGCGCGCCGGCCGGGTGGCCGGCGCCGTACGGAACGGAGTGGTCGGTCGTCTCGGTGACGCCGTCGGGCAGCCGCAGGGTGAACGTCGACCCGACCCCGGGCTCGCTCCAGACGGTGACCTCGCCACCGTGGTTGGCCGCGACGTGCTTGACGATGCTGAGGCCGAGCCCGGTTCCCCCGGTGGCCCGCGAGCGGGCCGGGTCGACGCGGTAGAAGCGCTCGAAGATCCGCTCCTGCTCACCGGGGTCGATGCCGATGCCCTCGTCCTTCACCGCGATCTCGACCAGGCCCTCGACCCGGCGCACGCTGATCCCGACCCGGGTGCCGTCCGGGGAGTAGGACACCGCGTTGTCGACCAGGTTGCGCACGGCGGTGACCAGCAGCTCGCGGTCGCCGAAGACGACGCAGCCGCGTTCACCGCCCACCCGCAGCGCGATCCGGCGGGTCTCGGCGCGCAGCCGGTGCCAGTCCAGCGCCTCGCTGATCACGTCGTCGATCGCCACGGCCTCGGGGGTGTGCAGGGCGTCGGCCACCTGCAGCCGGGAGAGATCGATGATCTCCTGGACCAGCACGCCGAGACGCAGCGCCTCCTTCTCCATGCGGGTGGCGAAGTGCCGGACCGCCTCGGGGTCGGCGGCCGCGCCGTCCACCGCCTCGGCGAGCAGCTGCAGGGCACCGATCGGGGTCTTCAGCTCGTGCCCGACATTCGCCACGAAGTCGCGGCGCACCTGGTCGACCCGACGCGCCTCGGTGCGATCATCGACCAGAACCAGCACGTGGTCGGCGTCCAAGGGGGCGGAACGCGCGAGCACCACCAGCCGGGCCCGGCCGAGCGGGCCGCGGGCGAGTTCGAGTTCCTGCTCCTGGACGACGCCGGTGCGGCGCACCTGCACGGCGAGATCGCGCAGCTCGGGATGCACGAGTTCATGACCACGGACCAGGCCGAAGGCGTAGGCCGTGGGGCTGGCCCGGACCACCTCACCGGTCCAGTCGAGCACGATGCCGGCCGAACGCAGCACCGCCAGCACCTCGGTCACCCCCTCGGGCAACTCCATCTGGGCGGGGGAGGCCAGGTTGCGCCGGTCGGCCTCACTGGCCCGGAACGCGATCATGCCCAAAAGCCCGGTGAGCAGACCGGTCAGACCGGCCAACGCGACGGACCACGAGACTCCCACGGGATCAGGGTAGGACGCGCCGTCCATCGTGCCCGGGCCAGTCTGCTGACGTTCACCTACCATGTGGTGATCGTTCATGCGGCTCTGACAGCCTCGCGTTCACGGGGAGCGCCCGAGCCCGCCCCGTTTGTCCCCGGCCCGATGAGGAGCATCCAGCACATGCGTGAGCGCTTTCACGACGATCTTCAGGGCCTGTCCGATCAGCTGGTCGACATGACCCGATTGGTCGGTTCGGCCGTCAACCGCGCCACCTTCGCCCTGCTGCAGAGCGACCTTCCGACGGCCGAATCGGTGATCTCGGCCGACCAGCAGATCGACGCCCTGAACGCCGAGTTCGAAGAACGTGCCCTGCACCTGCTCGCCCTGCAGCAGCCGGTCGCCACCGACCTGCGGGCGATCGTCACCGGTCTGCGGATGAGTTCAGATCTGGAACGGATGGGAGACCTGGCCCGGCACGTGGCCAAGCTCGCCCGGATGCGTCACCCCCGCTCGGCCATCCCGCACGACCTGCACCCGCCGATCCAGCAGATGGGTGCGCTGGCCGAGCAGCTCGTGGTCAAGGTCGGCGCGGTGATCGCCCAGCGCGACACCGAGATGGCCGGTCAGCTCGAGGTCGACGACGACGTGATGGACGACCTGCACCGGCAGCTCTTCGCGCTGCTGCTGCACGAGGACTGGTCGCACGGCATCGAGGCCGCCATCGACGTGACCCTGTGCGGTCGCTACTACGAACGGTTCGCCGACCACGCGGTGTCGGTGGCCCGCCGGGTGATCTTCCTGGTCACCGGTGAGCAGGTGCTCTCCAGCTGACAGGCCGCCAGGACGACGGCCGCAGGTCAGCGGCAGCACCCCGTACGACCCGGAGGCGGGTCCGGCACTTCGGTGCCGGGCCCGCCTCTCTCGTGCTGCTGAACGCGGGAACCCTTGCGGCAGTTGGCATTCCGTCCTTGCCGGATCAGCGGCCCTGGTTGGCGACGGCGGCCGCTGCCTCAGCGGCGGCCTGCGGGTCCAGGTAGCGGCCACCCGGGGTGAGCGGGCGCAGGTCGGCGTCCAGTTCGTAGAGCAGCGGGATACCGGTCGGGATGTTCAGCCCGGCGATGTCCTGGTCGCTGATCGAGTCGAGGTTCTTGACCAGGGCGCGCAGCGAGTTGCCGTGCGCCGCGATCAGCACCGTCTTCCCGGCGGCGAGGTCTGGCACGACGTCCGACTGCCAGTAGGGAAGCAGCCGGCCGACGACGTCCTTGAGGCACTCGGTGAGCGGCAGGTCGGCGCCGAGATCGGCGTAGCGCGGATCGGCGTCCTGGCTGAACTCGCTGCCCTTCTCGATCGGCGGCGGCGGCACGTCGTACGAGCGGCGCCAGAGCATGAACTGCTCCTCGCCGTAGGCCTCGAGGGTCTCCTTCTTGT
>DAIOVT010000190.1:0-7199 GCA_036758885.1 Kineosporiaceae bacterium | reverse complement strand
CGACGGGTCGGGTTTGACCAGCATGTCGGCCTCGTGCACCCGGGCCAGGCCCTGGATCGCCGAGCCGTCGAAGCCGATGCCCTCGGCGAAGGCGCTCTCCAGCTCGGCCGGCGCCACGGCGACGGCCTTCAGCGAGCCCAGCACGTCGGTGAACCACAGCCGGACGAACCTGATGTCGCGCTCCTCGAGGGTGCGGAGCACGAACTCCTGCTGTCTGTCCACCGTCTTCTCCCGAATCGAGTCCGCAGAACCGCTTCCAGGCTACGGGCAACCGAGCCAGGCACCGTCACCGGCCGGTGGCCGCAGCGGATCCGGGCGGCCATGGGGGCGATGACGGCGGTTAGTCTCCCAGAAACGCGGCCGGAACGAGGCACAGTGGTACCCGTGGCGACCTGCCCGGGCAGGCGCTTTGCGTCACTGCGGACCGCGGCGCAGATCCGGCACCGAACGAGCACGGACCGACCGGCACAGAACCGGCAGACGAAACATGAGGAGCCACCGATGAGCGAGCCCGAGCAGCCCAACCCCTACGGTTCCCGGATCGTGGTGCCCGACGCGTCCGCCCCGGGCCCGAGCCCGCTCGCCCGCAGGGTGCGGGTGCATCACCTTCGGGAGATGAAGGAACGCGGCGAACGCTTCGCCATGCTCACCGCCTACGACCAGTACTCGGCCGCCGTGTTCGAGAGCGCCGGCATCCCGGTGCTGCTGGTCGGCGACTCCGCCGCGAACAACGTCTACGGCTACGAGACCACCGTGCCGATCACGGTCGACGAACTGGTGCCCCTGGTCCGGGCGGTGACCCGCAGCGCCCGGCACTGTCTGGTGGTCGCCGATCTGCCGTTCGGCTCCTACCAGGACGGTCCGCAACAGGCGCTGGCCTCCTCGATGCGGATGATGAAGGAGGGACTGGCTCACGCGATCAAGCTCGAGGGCGGACGGCGCGTCGCCCCCTCGGTGGAGGCGATCGTCGGTGCCGGCATCCCGGTGATGGCGCACATCGGGTTCACCCCGCAGTCCGAGCACGCCCTGGGCGGCTACCGGGTGCAGGGCCGCGGCGAGGACGCCGTCCAGGGGATGATCGACGACGCGCTGGCGCTGCAGGAGGCCGGGGCCTTCGCGCTGGTCATGGAGATGGTGCCCTCCCCCGTCGCCGAACAGGTGACCAAGGCGCTGGCGATCCCGACGATCGGTATCGGGGCCGGCCCGCACTGCGACGGCCAGGTGCTGGTCTGGCAGGACATGATGGGCCTGCGCACCGGCAAGGCACCGCGATTCGTCAAGCGGTACGCCGACCTGAACGCCGTGATGACCCGGGCCGCGCACGATTTCGCCGAAGAGGTGCGCAACGGGTCCTTCCCCGCGCCGGAGCACTCCTTCGAGGCCTGACCCGCCTCGGTCGGTGCCGCGCCGGATTCGCCCTCACGCATCACGTTGGCCGGAGGGCGATCCGGTGAGGAGCGTGGTCACACCCGTGCCCAGCGCCGATCAGTCGCCGGAACTCTCGCCCTCGTTCCAGCGGCGGTCCTCCTCGTCCCAGGCCTCGGTGCGCTCGCGGGCGCTCTCCAGAGCGTTGGCGGCGGCCTCGAAGGTCGGGTACGGACCCAGCACGTCCTCGTCGCGGGAACGATTCTCGTCGGTCTCGACCTGACCGGTCCGGGTGTTGAACCAGAACTGTGGCTGCTGATCCTGATCAGTCATGGCCGCAGGCTAGGCGCTGTGCCGTCGGCCACGCCAGGCAGTCCGGACGGCTCGCCGATCGCCGTTACCTAGACTGAGCGCATGACCGCCGCACCTGTGGGTTCACTCGCTCCGGGCGTCGTCGGCCCGCAACGCGCCGTCCCGGCCTCGATCCCGCGCCCGCCCTACGTCGGCAGGAAACAGGCGCCCCCGTTCACCGGCTCCGAGGTCAAGGACGAGCGCACCGTCGCAGCGATGCGTCAGGCCGGCCGGCTGGCCGCACGGGCACTGGCCGCGGTCGGCGAGGCGATCGGTCCCGGGGTCACCACCGACGAGCTCGACCGGATCGGTCACGAGTTCCTGATCGAGGCCGGCGCCTACCCCTCGACACTGCTCTACCCGGGCTCGGGAACCGCGCCGCCGTTCCCGAAGTCGTTGTGCGCCAGCGTGAATGAGGTGGTCTGTCACGGCATTCCGGACAGCACCGTGCTGGCCGAGGGCGACATCGTCAACATCGACATCACCGCGTTCCTGACCGTCGACGGGCTCGGCGTGCACGGCGACACCAACGCCACCTTCTGCGTCGGGCAGGTCGATGAGCAGTCCGCACTGCTGGTCGAACGCACCCGTGAGGCGATGATGCGCGGGATCAAGGCGGTGGCCCCGGGCCGGCAGATCAACGTGATCGGCCGGGTGATCTCGGCGTACGCCAAGCGGTTCGGCTACGGCGTGGTGCGCGAGTTCACCGGTCACGGCGTCGGCACGGCGTTCCACTCGGGGCTGATCGTGCCGCACTACGACGCGGCGCCGGCGTTCGACACCGTGATCCAGCCCGGCATGACCTTCACCATCGAGCCGATGCTCACCCTGGGCACGCCGCGCTGGAACTACTGGGACGACGGCTGGACGGCGGTCACCGCCGACCACCGCCGGACCGCGCAGTTCGAGCACACGCTGCTGGTCACCGACTCCGGGGCCGAGATCCTGACCCTGCCCTGACCGCGTCGAGGCGGACAGCGATCTCGTTAAGGTGAGTCGGACCTTTTCAGCACACCCGCCCACCTCGTGGGCCGGCAAGGGAGATGACATGGCGACCGCGAACACCGGCATCCCACGGCGGGTCACCCGAGGGATCGGCTTCGGGATCGACATCGGAGGGTCCGGTATCAAGGGTGCACCGGTCGATCTGAGCACCGGTGCGCTGCGCGCCGAACGGGTGCGCATCGACACCCCGCAACCGTCCAAGCCCGACGCCGTCGCCGAGGTGGTCGCACAGGTGCTGCAACACTTCGGCCGCGGCACCGGCACCCGGCCGATCGGTGTCACCTTCCCGGCGGTGATCCAGCACGGTGTCGCCCGGACGGCGGCCAACGTCGACCGCTCCTGGATCGACACCGACGTCGACGAGGTCTTCACCAAGCGGCTGGACCGGTCGGTACACGTGCTCAACGACGCGGACGCCGCGGGGCTGGCCGAGGCCCGGTACGGGGCGGCCCGCGGCCAGCGCGGCCTGGTGCTGATGGCGACCCTCGGCACCGGGATCGGCACCGCCCTGCTGATCGACGGTCATCTGGTGCCGAACACCGAGTTCGGGCACCTCGAGATCGACGGCCATGACGCCGAGAGCCGGGCCGCCTCAAGCGTCAAGGAGCGCGAGGGACTCTCGTTCAAGGAGTGGTCCGAACGGCTGCAGCGCTACTTCAGCCACCTCGAGAACCTGCTCTGGCCCGACCTGATCGTGGTCGGCGGCGGGGTGAGCAAGAAGGCGGACAAGTTCTTGCCGCGGCTCCAGCTGCGCACCCCGATCGTGCCGGCCGAACTGCTCAACGACGGCGGCATCATCGGCGCCGGCCTGCACGCGGCCGAGCTCGGCTGACCGACCCGCCGGACGTTCACCGGCCGAACCCGTTGCGGCTCAGTCGGTCCCGTCGCCGGCCGGACCGTCGCCGAGGGCGCCGGTGGCGATCAGCATGGCGCTGGTGTTGGCGATGCTCTCGAGGTACTGCAGCGACCGCTCGTGACCCAGCGCCGCCTCGCAGACCATGGCCGACAGATTGGCCAGGGCGGTGATGAACGCCAACTGCTGGTCGGCGCCCTGCACCTCCGAGAGCATCAGGTGCATCGCCTCGTGGTCACCGCTCATCTGGAAGCGGACGAAGGCCGCCGCACGCTGATTCGCACGAGCCGCCTGCTCGCGTTTCGCCTCGGACATGGTCCTAGACCAGCAGAGCGCAGTGGTCCGTGCGATCGGATCGCCCGACCGCCACCCGAAGGGGCGCAGGCGAGCCGCCACCCGCAGCGCCGCGACACCCCCGCTCGTTCGCCCCTGCTGAACGGCTGATCGTTCGCCGTCCGGGTTTCCCGGAAGTTTTTGTTGCGTTCTGGTGACAAGAGGATGCAAACCCTCCGTCGAGGCCTTAGATTATTTTTCAACGGCCTCACTCGATGTCCCCCCCGAACATCGAGTGAGGTCGTTCAACTTCCCCGGCGTCCGCGCCCAAGGTCGAGGCACACCAGGCACCGCACGCCGTGGCGGTCATCGCCCGGATCACGGACCTGATGTCCTTCGGCAAGAGCCTGGTCGACCATGTGGACCCGACGCTGCCGGTGGCCCCGAAGACGGTGATGTGCATGGCGTTCTCCTCGAGAGTCGTTGCGGGGCAGGCCTTCTGTCTGCCTCAAGACCCGCGCGGGTCAGGACGGCCGGCCCATGGCCGAGACGCTCGACGGCATGTTCCAAGCTCTCGCTCTGTCATGATCGGCGGGTGGTCCCTCTGGTGCTGCCGCTGGTCGCTGGTCCTCACCATGGCCCTGGGTTTCGCCGGTGCCGCCTTCTCCACCTGGGCCCGCACCGACGAGAGCGGCCTGTTCGTGATCGGGGTCGTGCTGATCTTCATCGGGGTGAGCGTCGCCGGCGCGGTGCTCACCGTCCTGATCCGACCTGTTCCGCCGGATGCGCGCCCGTGCCGCTGCCACAGCGAGCCGCTAGCGAAGCCCACTCGGTGATCATGCAGAAGTGCACGCCGTATGCGAGTTCTCCCTGCGGACCAGCGGCTCTTCCTCGTACTGAACGCCCAGGTCAGAGGTGGATCGGCGGACGAGCCGGACTGTAAGCCGGATTCTGTGCCTTCGAAGGATCGAAGGCGGCGGCCATCCATCTGGGAGCGCCGTTGCCGACGCCCTCATTGCGGCCTACCCGGGAGCTCGGGCGGGCAGCCCTCGAACGCTCCCTGTCTGGCCTTGCTCCGGGTGGGGTTTACCCAGCCGCACCGGTCGCCCGGCACGCTGGTGGTCTCTTACACCACCGTTTCACCCTTACCCCCGCCCACCGGCGAACCGGTGGTGGAGGCGGTCTGCTCTCTGTTGCACTTTCCCGCGGGTCACCCCGGGTGGGTGTTACCCACCACCCTGCCCTGCGGAGTCCGGACTTTCCTCGAGCGGCGCACTGCTGCGCCGTCCGCGACCGCCCGTCCGGCTCGTCCGCGGGCAAGCGTAGCCGCAACCCGCCGAGCCCCCGACCATCGAGCCCCTGACCACCAGGCCGGCGGCTCTCGAGGAGTCCGGATCAGTTCGCCGGCGTGTTGTCGATGACGAGGTCGAGCCGCTGCGCGTCGAGATCGACGCCGACCAGCCGGACCACGACCTCGGTACCCGGCTCGGCGTCACCCTTGGCCTGGGCCAGGATCGCCGGATCGGTGAGCTGCACCTTGACCCCGCTCTTCGAACGATCGATCGCCACCGCCGGGAAGCTCTGCCCCACCCGCTCGGCGAGCACCGCCGCCTCGACCAGGTCGGTGCTGCGCCGGTCGAGCTGACCGGCCTGGGAGTCCGAGGAGGACATGATCTCGGGCAGCACCGGCAACGCCTCGCGCAGCCACTGCGGCACCTCGCCGTCGCCGGCCAGGCCGTGACAGACGAGCAGCCCGAACCTGTCGACCAGCCGCCGCAACGGAGCGGTGACGTGGGCGTACGGCGCGGCGGCCGCCGCGTGCGTGGTCACCTCGGGCACCGCGGTACCGGCCACGCCGAAGGGCGTGTACCCGGCGCCGCGGAACAGCGTCGCCGCCTCGTACATCAGCGCCAGTTCGCCCGGGACGTCGCGGCGCAGCCGGCGCAGCAGGTCGCCGTAGCTCTCCGAGTGCGGCCAGTCGACGCCGAGAGCGCGCGCCTGGCGGCGGAAGGCGGCCATCGCCTCGTCGGGAGGCGAGGGCATGGTGCGGAGCAAGCCGATCCCGCCGTCCAGCATGATCTTCGCGGCGGCCATGCCGGTGAGCAGCGAGACCTGCGCGTTCCAGTCCTCCGAGGGCAGCGGGGCGCGCAGCCGGAGCCGGTAGTGGCCGTCGACCACCTCGATCTCCTGCTCGGGCAGCGGCAGGCTGGCGCCACCCCGGTCGCGTTCGGCCTGTTGCCGCAGCAGACCCACCTCACGCAGCAGAACCGCCTGCGCCGCAACGGAATCGGCTGGTTCCGCGGTTGCACCGGGGTTGGCGTCGGCGGCGGCCTGCACCTGGGCGTAGTCGAGCCGGTTCCGGTTGCGCACCATCGCCCGGACCAGGTCGGTGCCGGTCACCTCGCCCGATGCGTCCAGGTCGAACCGCCAGACGAAGGCGGCGCGGTCCTGTCCCTCGATCAGGCTCGCCGCGTTCTCGCTGAGCACCGGCGGGTGCAGGGCGACCCGCTCGTCGGGCGCGTAGAGGGTCTGTCCGCGACGGCGCGCCTCGGCGTCGATCGCGGACCCCTCGAGCACGAACGCCGGCACGTCGGCGATCGCGTAGTCGACGTGGAACCCGCCGGCCGTGCGGGCCAGGAACACCGCCTGGTCGAGATCGGTGGAGCCCGGCGGGTCGATGGTGACGAACGGGACGTCCCTCAGGTCGGCGTGTTCGGCGACCGGTCCGCGGGTCGCCGCGGCCTGCGCCTCGGCGAGCACGCCTGCAGGGAACTGTTCGGACACCTTGAGTTCCTCGCGAATTCGCGCGAAACGCGAACGCAGCGCCACGACGGAGCTCTCCTGGGAGTCCTGCACCGCTTCGGACAGTCGCACCGCACGCCGGACCATGCCCGGCACCTTA
Source organism: Kineosporiaceae bacterium (assembly GCA_036758885.1). Taxonomy (GTDB): domain Bacteria; phylum Actinomycetota; class Actinomycetes; order Actinomycetales; family Kineosporiaceae; genus DAIOVT01. The sequence continues at coordinate 450 of DAIOVT010000190.1, read as the reverse complement.
CGCCGCGGCACCCCGGCCGCCTTCTAGGCTCCTGGCTGTGCTGATCCTGTTGCCGCCCTCCGAGGGCAAGACCGCGCCCGCCCGGCGGGGCCGCCCGGTGGACCCCGATGCGCTGTGGCTGCCCGGACTCGGCCCCGCCCGCGCGAAGGTGCTGGACGCGCTGATCGAGCTGAGCGGCTCCGGCGATGCGCTGGACGCGCTCGGGGTGGGCGCGAGCCTGCAGGCCGAGGTCGCGGCGAACACCCGGCTGCGCGAACTGCCGGCCCGGCCGGCGATCGAGGTCTACTCCGGCGTGCTGTACGCCGCCCTGGACTGGCCGACCCTGCCCGCCGACGCGCGGCGCCGGGGCAACCGGCAGCTGGTGGTGATCTCAGCGCTGTGGGGCGCCGTCCGGCCGAACGATCGCATCCCTCCCTACCGGCTCTCGATGGACGTCGACCTGCCCGGCGT
>DAIOVT010000189.1:0-7210 GCA_036758885.1 Kineosporiaceae bacterium | reverse complement strand
GTAATGATCCGTGATTAGTCCAAATCTCGGTTACACCGTTCGTCGGACACCCCCAACGTGACAGCTATTTTCGACTGATCACGCTGGGGTAGATAGGCGGTTCTGCATGATCACCGCGGGGTGGTTGGGCGGTTCTGCATGATCACGCGGGGGTGGGGGTGCGGCCGGTCCAGGCGACGAGTCGCTCGTAGGGTCCGGCGTCGGCGCCGACCTCGACCACCGGGCCGAACGGAATGCGTTCTCCGCCACGGGGTTCGGCGGGCAGGGCGCAATGATACGCGGGCAGGGCGAGCTCGGCGAGGGCCGGGTCGAGCGCGTCGGTGCGGCCGAGGGCCTGGGCCAGGTCCCAGGAGTGCACGGTCAGCTCGCCGATGTACATGCCCAGGGCGGCGGCGCCCGGCACGGTGCCCCAGGGCACCACCGTCTCGCGGGTCAGGCAGGCGTCGTCGGCGAGCACCGCGTCGGTCTCGGCACGCAGCCGCACCCAGTCGCCGGTCCAGTCGCTCGACTCCCGGTGCGAGGGCACGGTGTGGAACGGCTGCCCGGAGAGCACCACGCCGATCCGCCGGACGACGGCCAGCAGGTGTCCGACCAACTGCTCGACGTCGAAATCGCTGCAGGGCGTGGGCAGTTGGGCCTGCTCCGGGGTGATGCCCTTGATCAGGTCCTCGACCTGGTCGAGCGCGCGGGAGACGGCGGGGCGGGGGTCGTTCGGGTTCTGCGGCATCGTGGCTCCTCAGTGAGGGTTCAGAGCGGTACACCGGACGGCGCACCCGTCGCCGTGGCGACAAGAGCCATTCCACCCGCTGAAACTGACACCCTCTGTCAGGTTTCCCTGAGATCGTGGATTCATGCGAGCCGATCGACTGCTGCGCCTGCTGATGCTGCTGCAACGCCACCGGCACGTCACCGCCGCCTGGCTGGCCGGCGAGCTCGAGGTCAGCGAACGCACCGTGCTGCGCGACATGGAGGCACTGGCCGCCGCGGGCGTGCCGGTCTACACCGAACGCGGCCGGGGCGGCGGATGCGTTCTGCTGGAAGGGTTCACCACCCGCGCCACCGGGCTGACCCCCGGCGAGGCGCAGGCCCTTTTCACCTGGGCCTCGCGGGAGAGCCTGGCCCAGTTGGGCCTCGGCCCCGAACTCACCTCGGCCCTGGCCAAGATCGCCGCCACCGCGCCGTCCGCCGCGATCGACTCGGCCGAGGCGCTCGGTGAGACGGTGCACGCCGACCGCCGCCGCTGGTTCGCCGCCGAGGACGACGTGCCCTGGCTGCCCGCGCTGCGACAGGCGCTCGGCCGGCACCGCCGGCTTAGCGTCGAGTACACCTCCGCCGAGTCGGCCGGGGCCAAGCAGCGCACCCTGGACCCGATCGGCATCGTCGACCATTCCGGTCGCTGGTACCTGATCGCCGAGCACCGCGGATCGGTTCGCAGCTACCGGGTCTCACGGATCTCGGACCTGCAGGTGCTCGACCAGCCGGCCGCCCCGCAGGACACCAGGGCATTGTCGGAGATCTGGGCCGAGCTGCGCAGCGCGCTGGAGAACTCCCAGCAGCGGCTGTCGGTGCTGGTCTCGGTCGCCCCGGAACGGGCCGGGGTGCTGCGCCGGCTGCTCAGCATGCAGCTCGCCACCGGCACCCGGATCGAGACCGTCGACGAGCGGCCGGGCGAACCGCTGCTGTGGCGGCTCAGCGTGCGGCAGAGCGCCGTGATCGCGGCGATGGCCGTGATGAACGCGCCCGATCTGATGGTGCTCGAGCCGGTGTGGCTGCAGGGCGAGATCCGGGACGGCGCCCGGCGCGCCCTGGCCGCCTATCCACAGAGAGCGAGTCACGGCCGCAACCCGGTGCCAAGCTGGGCTCATGACTGAGTCAACTGTCACCGGCCCGAGTGACGGCCTGGCCAGGGCCAAGGCCCTCGGCGTCGAGACCACCGGCATCGAGATCATCTCCGAGTCCGAACGCACCGCCCGGCCCCGCGACCTGTTCTGGCCGTGGTTCGCCGCGAACGTCTCGGTCTTCGGCATCTCCTATGCCGCGTTCGTGCTGGGCTTCGGCATCTCGGTGGCCCAGGGCGTGCTGGTCACCGTGCTCGGGGTGACCATCTCGTTCCTGCTCTGCGGGGTGATCGCGATCGCCGGCAAGCGCGGGTCGGCACCGACCATGGTGCTCTCCCGGGCTGCGTTCGGGGTGACCGGACAGAAGCTGCCCGGGGTGATCTCGTGGCTGGTCTCGATCGGCTGGGAGACCTTCCTGTCGATCATGGCGGTGCTGGCCACCGCGACCATCTTCGAGCGGCTCGGTTGGGGCGGCGGCACCGGCACCAAGATCGTCGCCGCGATCGTGGTCGCCGCGATGATCGTCACCGCCTCGGTCGCCGGCTACCACCTGATCATGCGACTGCAATCGGTGCTCACCTGGATCACCGGCGCGGTGACCGTGGTGTTCATCGTGATCGCCTCGCGGCACATCGTGTGGAGCGCCCTGGCCGAGGTGCCCTCCGGTTCGACGGCCTCGGTGATCGGGGCACTGGTCATGGTGCTCACCGGCTTCGGGCTGGGCTGGATCAACATCGCCGCGGACTGGTCGCGCTACCAGCACCGGGACGCCTCCGGCCCGGCGATCGTCGCCTGGAACACGCTCGGCGGCGCGGTCGCGCCGGTGCTGCTGGTGATCTTCGGCCTGCTGCTCGCCGCCTCCGACGAAACCGTGCTCACCGGCATCCCGAACGACCCGATCGGCACCCTGGCCGCGATACTGCCCACCTGGTTCCTGGTGCCGTTCCTGATCTCGGCGGTGCTGGCGCTGGTCTCGGGCGCCGTCCTCGGTATCTATTCGAGCGGGCTGACCCTGCTCTCGCTGGGGGTGCGCATCCCGCGGCCGGCGGCCGCCGGCGTCGACGGCGTGATCCTCACCCTGGGCACGGTCTGGGTGGTCTTCTTCGCCGAGAACTTCCTCGGTCCGTTCCAGTCGTTCCTGATCACCCTGGGCGTGCCGTTGACCGCCTGGGCCGGGATCATGATCGCCGACATCGCGCTGCGCAAGCGGGACTACGACGAGGAGGCGCTCTTCGACCGCACCGGCCGTTACGGCGACGTCGACTGGATCAGCATCGGCACGCTGGTGCTGGCCTCGGTGATCGGCTGGGGCCTGGTGGTCAACGGTTTCGCCGCCGATGCGTCCTGGAACAACTGGCAGGGCTATCTGCTCGAGCCCCTGGGCCTGGGCCAGTACGACGCCACGAACGGGTGGAGCGGTGACTGGCCGTACGCCAACCTCGGCGTGCTGCTCGCCGGGCTGATCGGCTTCGTGGTCACCGTCATCGCCCGGCGCAGAAAGGTCGCCCGCCAGGAGGGGCGGGCATGACGGACGGCGCCCCGCACCGCGACGGCTGGCTGGTGATCATCGACGCGCAGGCGATCTTCGCCGACCCGGCCTCGCCGTGGGGTTCGCCGATGTGGCCCACGGCGATGGCCGGGATCGCGGCCCTGGCAAGCGATTTCGGCCCGGAGCGGACGATCGCCACCCGCTTCGTCGCCGACGCCGGGCTCGGTGGTTCGTGGACGCCGTACTACCGCGACTGGCCTTTTGCGCTGGTGCCCGACGCCGATCCGCTCTACGGGCTGGTGCCCGGCATCGAGGAGCTGGCCGGTGCGGTGATCACCGAACCGACCTTCGGCAAGTGGAGCCCGCGGCTGCGCGCGGTGACCGGCGAGCAGCCGGCCCTGACCCTGGCCGGCGTGGCCACCGACTGTTGCGTGCTGGCGACCGCCCTGCCCGCCGCGGACGCCGGGGCCACCGTGCGGGTGGCCGCGAAGGCCTGCGCCGGGTCGACCACCGAGAATCACGAGCGCGCCCTGTCCGCAATGGACCTGTTCGGCCCACAGATCATCATCGATCGGTGAGGATTCGCTCACACAGCAGCGTCGAACGGCTCGATTTACAACAGGAATCAACTTTTTCGGCCGCTGCGGAGGGGTTCTCCACAGTATTTCTTGTCGCAGAGTAATTGATCCAAAACCTTGCGTGACGGTTGACTCTGCGTGTTCATTTCCACGTTCATAGAATCCACCGCACCGAGCGTCGCCGTGATACTTTTCAGCCGTTCGGAGTCATGGACGGGCACTACTCCCGGTGACGTGCAGGACCAGACGATCTGCACGAACCAGTCAGCAGGGCATGACTGACGGTAGTCACGGTGGATTCGGGGAAGATATCAGTGAGATGGCTGGGGCGGCCTCGCGCAGACGTTGCGCGAAGATCGCGGCCATTACACAGCGTGATTAGGAATATCGAATACGGGGTCGTTACCGACGACGCCGACCCTATTCATCAGCGGCGCTTCACCCTTCCGCGTCACGGCACAAATGCGTCTCGCATTCGATGTAACAACAGCCCCTCCGAGGCGTCAATCAGTGGTCCGTGATCAATGTGGATCCGGATGAATCACCCGTGAGACGTTCTGCTGAGAGGACGATCATGATGGACACCCCTCTTGCCGGTTCTCGCCGGAACGCCGCGGTCAGCAAGGCGTTGCTCGCCCGGACCCGGCCCTGCCCGTCGAACGGCGCGGTGGCCGTGGTTGCGGAGGGCAAACAGTGATGACCCAGGAGTTGCACGCGACCAACCGGGAGACACCCCTCGGTCTGTCGTCGCACGCGCTTGCGGTCTTCGGGCTGCTCAAGAGCGGGCCGATGTCGACCCAGCAGCTCGTCGAGGAGTTGCCCAGTGTCGACGTCCAGGTCGCCCTCAAGGAACTGGCCGCGGTGCGCCTGGTGCGCACCGCCGGGCACCGGGAGGCGTTCGTCGCGACCCCGCCGCACATGGCCGCCGAGGAATCGCTGCGCGCCCAGGAGTCCGCGGCCAGCAGCAGACTGGCCGAACTCGCCCACCGCCGCAGCGAGTACGCGCAGCTGGCGGCGATGTTCGACGTCAACCAGCGCACCCGCTACACCAGCCTCGCCGAGATCGTCGAGGGCAGCGCCGAGGGCCAGGAACGGATCGTCGAGCTCAAGGCGACCGCGACCCGCTCGGTCTGGGCCACGCACGCGACGCTGCTGCCGCCCGACGAGCTGGCCGCCATCCGGCGGTACGACGAGAACTATGCCGAGCGGGGCCTCGAGATCCGGGAGATGTACCTGCACTCCGCCCGCCGGCACCAGCTGCACGCCCAGCATCTGCGCGCGATCGACGCGGCCGGCTGCCATGTGCGCACCCGGTCGCAGATCCCGTTCTCGTTGCTGGTCATCGATTCCGACACGGCGGTCGTGCCCCGGCCCGGTGGCGAGCCGGGGGTGGCGGTGCTGCGTGACCCGGTCACCGCCGGGTTCGTGGCGCACGTCTTCGAGAGTTTCTGGCTGGACGCCATCGTGCCGACCTGGTCCGACTCCGAGGCCGACGAGAGCGTCGCCGAGGAGATCGTCATCGCCATCATGCGCGAGCTCGCCCGGGGGCACACCGACGAGGCGATCGCCCGCCGGTTGGGCATCTCCACCCGGACGATCCGTCGCTATCTCTCCAAGGTGGCCGAGGAGTACAACGCGCAGACCCGCTATCAGCTGGGCATGGTGGCGCACCGGTACTTCGACATCGCCGCACCGGGTCTGGACGAGTAGTCACCGGACGACGCCGGGCCCGGAGCCTGTGGGTCACGGCAAAGTCCTTCTCCCACAGGCGGACCCGACAGCAGATGCACAAACGCGGAACGGCCGGCACCCCGAGGGTGCCGGCCGTTCGTACTGTCGCGAACTAGTGGTTGTTGTCACCGCTGGTGATGGTCAGCTTGACCTGCAGGTCGGTGCGCTTGCCACCGAGCATCGAGTTGATGCTGATGTTCTGCAGCAGGCAGTTGCTGAAGTACGGGAAGGTGAAGTTCCCGGTCAGCACGTTGTTCTGGTTGCCGCCGAAGGTCAGCTGCACCGGCCGGTTGGTGCGGCAGTTGTTGCCCGCCAGGTTCAGCCACGGCGTCAGCACCGGACGAACGCTGACCACCCGGAAGTTGGTGAGCTGGTTCATCGTGATGTTGTCGTGGAAGTCGCCCTGGCCGGTGGCCTGACCGACCGGCTCGAACCGGATCGTGATGTCGGCGATCGGCAGGCCGAGGATCGGCGTGCGGCTGCGGATCGTGGTCTGCGGCAGCGACAGGTTGCCGGTGATCTTGCCGTTGTCGGTGTCGAAGGTCGAGGCCATGGTTCCCTGCGGGAAGCTCACCGCACCGAGCCCGGGAATGGTGACCTTGATGTCGACCGTCTGGGTGAACGGCTGGATCACCGCATTCGCTGACGGCGCAGCGATGAGGCCCAGACCGAGAAGCGGCGTGAGCACGCCCAGCAACAGGATCAGGCGCCGTCGGAGTAGGTGCATCATGCGTTGTTTCCCCTTGACTGTCAGGTGATTTGGAGGCTCGAGAGATCTTCCGTGGGAAACCTAGTAGCAGGGCATGGACCCGTTGAAGCCTCTGGGCAGGCCGATGCCGGACTGTCCGGAACCGGCCCCTCGCGAATGTGGCCGTTCAGCCCGCGAGGTCGTATCGAGTGACGCCTTTGGCAAGCAGTTCCTGACGCAATCTTCGCAACGATCGCGACTTGGTCTGTCCCACGGAGCCGACCTGCATGCCGAGACGGTCTGCGACGTCGGCGTAACGCACCGTTTCGTCGCTGAGCAGTTCCCGCAGGAACTCTCGTTGCCGCTCGGGCAACCGGTCGAGTGCCGACTCGACCTCGTCCCACATCTGTTGCCGCAACACCTCGAGCTCCGGAGCATCGGTGCGTCCGGCGCAGAGCTCGAGCACCACCGCCTCGACCGGGACCGCGCGCCGGCCGCGGGCGAGCACCTTCAACGACTCGTGCCGGGCGACCGTGGCCAGCCAGTCACCGCACCGCGCGGGGTCACGGATCGTCTCGATGCGTTGCACAAGCTGCAACCAACAGTGCTGAGCGACGTCGTCACATTCCTCGGCGGTCAGCCGAAACTGCCTGGCCACGTAGCGAACCAGCTCTCCGTGACGGCTGACCATCTCTTCCCAAGCGGCCGCGTCCCCGTCGATGCATCGCGCTACCAGCTCGGCGGTCGTCAGGTGGGTCACCAGCCCGGCGTACGTCATGTCGTCCGTTCCCTCGTCCCACGATCCGTCGCCCCGAGGACCCTACGCTCACATCACTTTCGCAGGGCCGCAAGGCATCGGGATGGCTGGCTCCGGACAGGTCCCTGA
>DAIOVT010000188.1:0-7232 GCA_036758885.1 Kineosporiaceae bacterium | reverse complement strand
CGGTGTCCCGGTGCGGGTGATCGACGTTGCGGGCACCGGCCTGCGGGCGGTCACCGGACCGGTGCTCGGCGATCCCGGGCTGGTCGGCGGGCTGGCTGCCTTGCCCGAAGCGTCCGGGACCGGCCCGGCGGCGGCGCGAGAGGTGTTGCGGCACAACCCGATGCGCCGGCTGCTGCTGCACGACCGCAGCGGCACCGGCTACCGGATCACCGCCGAGAACCAGCTGCCGGTGATCCACCTGCACGAACGGCTGCTGGCCCAGGGGGTGCCGTTGGCGCCGGCACCCCGGGCGGTCGGCAAGTACCTCGGGGTGAGTCGGTGGTGGGGGTCGACCGATCTGCTGGCGCTGACCGGGGCCCGGGCCCGGGCCGCCGCCGAGGCCGCGGGAGCCGCCCTGGCCCGGCTGCACGGCACGCAGCAGCGCACCGAGCGGCTGGGGCTGCGACCGGTCCTCGAACCCCTGCACAAGGTCTACCGGGGGCTGGCTGATGCGGGCTGGCCGTACGGACCGCAGGCCGCCGCCCTGGCCCGGCAGCTGAGCTGGCAGCTCGTGGCGCTGCCGGCGAGCCGGCTGGTGCGCAGCCACGGCGACTTCTCCGCCGACCAGGTCGCCGTCGACGACACCGCGCAGGTGCGGCTGCTCGACCTCGACCGCAGCCGGCTCGCCCCGGCCGGAGCCGACCTGGGCTCCTTCGCCGCGACCACCCCGCAACTGCTGCCCGAACTGCGCTCCGGCTATCTCGCCGCAGGCGGTGACTGGCCCGAAACCGCTGCCGCCGTGCGGCTCTGGACGGCGCACGCGATGATGAGCCGGCTCGCCGAGCCCTTCCGTTCGGCCGATCCCGACTGGCAGCAGTCGGTGACCGCCCGGCTGGGCGCCGTCCAAGAGTTGATCGACGACGAAGGGCCGCCCGGATGAGCCCGGCGGCATTGACCATGACCGGGGTCACGGACGTCGTCACCGCACGCCCCGATCTCGGCGCAGGCGCCGACCTGATCACCGTGACCCGGGCCTGGCCCCGGCCGCGCGACGGTGAGCTGTTGATCAGTTTCGAGGGCCGCGACCGGCTCGGCCGGGTGCGTGCCGGGCTCTGGACCCCCGGCGAGGCCCGGGCCCGGGTGCTGCCCCCGGGGCAGGATCCGGCGATCCCCCGGCCGCCTGGCCAGGACCTCACCGGAGAACTGCTGGTGCACCGGTACAAGCGCCGAATGGTGCTGCGCCGCAACGGTTCCGGAGCGTCCACCGAGTACGTCAAGCTGCTCGCCGGCGACCGGGCCGGTCGAGTGGCCGAGGTGAGCGCCGCGCTGGCGCCGGTGGCCGCGGCCGCCGGTTTCCAGGTCGCCCCGCTCACCCTGCGGCCGGGCCGGGTGATCGCCCCGGCCCTGTCCGGGACAACGCTGACCCGTTGGGCGGCAACGAGTTCGAAGCCGCAGCGGGCGAACGGGTGGGCCGCCGCCTGGCTGCGTTGGCAGGAGGTCTGGCCGGTCTTCGCCGGTGGCCGGGCCGCGTTGCCGCACTGGACGGTCGCCGACGAGTGCGCCACCCTGGACCGCTGGCTGGCCGACCTGTTGCGGCTGCGGCCGCCGGACGACGCCCCGATGCCGCACCCGCCGTCGGTGCGTGCCCGTGCCCGCGCCGCCACCGATGCGCTGCGGGCGTTGCCGGAGATCACCGCGGTGCCCGCCCACCGCGATCTGCACGACGGTCAACTGCTCTGGGACGGCGCCGGACGCCTCGGCCTGCTCGACCTGGACACCGGCGCCCTCGCCGACCCGGCACTGGACCTGGCGAACCTGCTGACCCATCTGGAATGGCTGCACCGGCTCGGCCACCTGGACGACGCTCCGCACCGCACCGCGCACACGGCGATCACCACGGTGGCCGGCGAACTCGGCGTCGACGCCGCCAGGCTGGCCGCCTGGTCGCAGGCCACCCGGCTGCGGATCTGCGCCGTGCACGCCTTCCGGCCCGGCACCCGGCAGGCCGCCTACCGATGGCTGGGCGAACTCACCGGGTGAACCCGTGATGACCCGTGATTGCCCTGATGAGAGGGCTCTCATCAGGGCCTCATGCTCTCCCCATCCCGACACGTCACAGTGGAGGCATGAAGGTCGTTCTCTCCGTGGTCGGGTTCCTGCTGTTCGGCCTCGCCGGGGCTGCGCTCTACACCAGCGCCTACGCACAGCCCCCGGGTGCCAGCGACGGCGTCGTCGTGCGCACCAACCAGGTCGGGGCGCCGTCCGGGCCGTCGGCGGCCAACCCCACGGCCGACCCCTCGGGCAGCCCTGCGCCCGGCCTCACACCGAGCCCGTCGTCGTCCTCGACAACGGGATCGGCAGCGGGATCAGCAGCGGCCTCCCCCGGTGCGAACCGGTCGACCGGCACCGCCCGGGTGGCGCCGAAGTCCGGCGGCTCCACCCCGAAGTCGGTGCCCCGCGCGATCACCAGCGACGACGACCCCGACGACGACGATGACCGCTACGACAAGAGCGATGACGATGACGACGACCGGGACGAGATCGACGACTGACGCACGGTCCGCGGCTACTTAGTGGTGTAGCCCGCGTCGACGGTGAGCTCGAGGCCGGTGATGTGTACCCAGGCGCCTTTCAGTTGATGTCCAGGGCGATGATGTCCGCGCCCTCCTGCGCCAACCTATCCCCGCCGGCGGACACGCAACCGTCCGGACAGCTGCCTGATCGGCTTCGGCAGCAGCAGCAGCACCAGCCAGCCGGGCCCCACCCGGGGCACCAGGACGGCGAGCACCAGGACCAGCGCAAGCAGCACCGCCTCGACGACCGGCGGTCTGATGTCGTCGTGGATGACGTTGTCGCGCAACAGTTCCGGGTGCCGAACCAGGTACCGCTCGAGGACCACCGTGGCCACGCTGATCGCCAGCAGGTTGCCGATGTACATGCCGTCCAGGTCGGGCCGCGAACTCTGCGCGGCGCTGAGCCCGTACTGGGTGAACGGCACCAGAACCACGACGGCCAGCCAGATGACGTTGAGCCGGGCAAGGGTGGCGTCGTAGTCCCGCACGTGCTCGAAGATCAGGTGGTGGCGCAGCCAGTACCGGGAGATGAGCATGAACGACAGCCCGAAGGCGAGCACCATGGAGAGGTTCTCGCGCAGGAACTCGCCCAGCGTCCGATCGGCGAGGCTGGGGGCGGCGTCCACCAGCGGCAGCACCAGCAGCGTGATCGCGATCGCGACGACGGCGTCGGAGAAGTTGACGAGTCGATCAAGACCGCGTTCGGTTCGGACCGGTGGCATTCCAAGATCCAAGCACAGCCGTACCCGCGGGCCGGGACACCCCGCAGCGGCGGCGCGGAACCCTCAGTCGCCGGGTGTCGGTGCCGGCCGCGGTGACGGCTTGGGCGTCGCCGCCGAGCCGGAACCACCGTCGTCCACGGTGTTCTTGTCCGTGTTCTTGCCCGCGCTCCTGTCGGACGCCTCGCCGGCGGGCTTGTCGGCGTCCGGCGCCGCTTCCCCCTCGGACGGCGCCCCACCGGGCCCCGGGCGCGGGCGGGCCAGCCGCTGCAACCGGTCGGCGATCGAGCCCAGGTCCGAACCCGAGTTCGCGGCGGCCGCATTGGCGGCCTGCACCTCGGCGTAGACCTCGGCCCGGTGCACCTGCACGCTCCGGGGGGCCTCGATGCCGAGGCGAACCGTGTCGCCGCGGACGTCCAGGACGACCACCCTCACGTCGTCCCCGATGACAATGCTTTCCCCAGCACGTCTGGTCAGCACCAGCACAGCGGGCTCCCTCCGTGGATCCAGTTGCGTCCCAGCCGTCCCGCTCCCCGACCTTCGGACGGGCAACGGCGCTAGGCGACGTTGGCGCGGACCGGCCAATCAGAGCCTGACAGAATGATCTGAGCGGCCGACCGATTCCGGGCGTTCACAACGACCGGTGCCAGAAGGTTAGCGGTTGTTGACACAGAGTCATCCCCCATCGTCAGGACGACGAGGGTCATAGCGTCCCCGGCGTCGCTCAGACCGAGGTCCTCCGCGGCGTCCGAATCGAGTTCGAAACCGTACTCGGGAAAGAACGCTCCCGGGTGCGCAACGAGAAAGCGCACGTCAGGGGCCTCCAGACTGCGCAGCTCGAAGACCACGGGGATCTCCTCGGAGCCGGCGGCCGGTACCCCGGACCGATCCTCGACATCATCCGAAGAGCCGATGTCCGCCACACCGTCCGGCTCCGGCGACGCGCCGACACGGACCAGGGCGTAACGGGTCAGTTCGGCGAAACCGGGCAGCGGCCGCACGAAGCGCAGTTCCGGGATGCCAGAACCGGTGGTCACGGGCGACTCCTCCGCCGGAGCGGTCAAGGTGGCGGTGCCCGCCGCGTGGCTCGCCGGGCGGGGCACCTGATTCATCACAGGGTTCATCGCAGGGTTCATCCCAGGGGTCGTCGGGGCGGTTCTCATCGCAGGAAGTCCAGCAGCGAGGTCTGCAGCACCTTGGCCGTGGCGCCGAGCGCGGCCTGGTAGCCGACCTGCTGCGCCTGCAGGTTCATGATCGTCTCCGGCAGGTCGACGTCCTCGTTCTCACTGATCCGGGTGTTCAGGTCCAGCCGGTGCGACTCGACCACCTGCTGGGTGCTCTCCAGGCGGGCGGTGCGCGAGCCGACGTCGCCGAGCGAACGCTGGATCTTCGAGAACGCGGCGTCGATGTCGGCGAAGTCGGTGCCGGTGGCACCGCCGTTGCGCACGCTGGTCGCCACCGCGGCCAGCGCCGCGGGCAGCACGTCGGCCGCGGCGTCACTGCCCGCGGTGTCCATGCGCACGGTGGCGTCGGCGGAGATCCGTACCTCGATCGGGGCGTCGTTGCCGAGATAGGCCCCGGAGGCCGGGTCGATCGCCTGCGACCCGGGGGCGGAGCCACCGAACACCGGCCGGTCCAGGTAGGTGGTGTTGTAGAGGCTGATCACCTCCTGGCGCAGCGCATCGATCTGGCCGGCCAGCGCGGAGCGTCCCTCGTCGTTGAGCGCGGCGTTGTTCGAGGCCACCATCAGGTCGCGCACCGACCGCACCCGGTCGCTCAGCGAGGTGAGCGCGGTGTCGGTGGTGGTCAGCCGGCCCAGCGCCTGGTCACTGTTGCGCTGGTACTGGTCGTCGGCCATCTTCGCCGAGCGCAACCGCATCGCCGCCGCGGCGGCGGTCGGGTCGTCGCTGACCGAGCTCATCCGCTTGCCGCTGGAGAGCTGCTCCTGCAGCGTCGCGACCCGGGAGAGACCCGCCTGCAGGCCCCGCAACGAGGCCGAGTTCATCGTGTTGTAGGTGATCCGCGTGGTCATGGCTTACCTCCCGACCAGACCGGTCTTGTTGATCAAGGTGTCCATCATTTCGTCGACGGTCGTGATCACCCGGGCCGAGGCCTGGTAGGCACGCTGGAAGGCGAGCAGGTTGGACATCTCCTCGTCCAGGCTCACGCCGGCGTTGGACTCCACCGCGTCGTCGGCCGTGGTGACCACCGAGGACTGCACCTTGATCGCACTGTTCAGGTTGTCCACCTGACCGCCGAGCCCGGTGGTCAGCGAGCGCCACTGCTGCAGCGGGCTGGGCCCGCCGCCGAGCACCGTCGAGCTGTTCTGATCCTTGGCCAGGTCACCGAGCTTCATCGCGTTGGCGCCGTCCACCACACCGGGGGCCGTCGAGATCGCCAGATCGTCGGTGCTGGTCGAGGTCAGCGTGATCGTCCGGGCGGTGACACCGGAGAAGAACGTGCCGCCGGCCGAACCGCCGAGCGTGAACCCGCCGGTGTGCACCGCGTTCACCGAGTCCGACAGCCCCTGGGCGACGCCGTCCAACTTCGTCGAGAGGTCCGGCAGATCGGTGCGCAGCGTGGCCAGATGCCCTGCGGCAGCGCCGGACTCGACCGAGACCTCGACCGTTCCCCAGCGGATCGTCGGCGGGTCGGTGACCGCGTCGTCGAGCGAGCCGGCACCGGTCAGGGTGAGCTTCTCGGCCGTCATGCCGTGCACGATCGTGATGCCGTTGACCGCCACCGCGACCTGCCCGTCCTGACCCGGCACGGCGTAACCGCCGACCAGCTCGGAGAGCGTGCGTACCAGCGCGTCCCGCTTGTCCATCAGTTCGTTGACCGCGGTGCCGGCGCGCACTCCCTCGCCGACCCGCTGGTTGATCTCGGCCAGGTCGGAGGCGGCCTGGTTGGCCTTCGCCACCACGTCGGCCAGCTGGTTGTGGGTCTCCTGCCACTGGGTGGCGATGCCGTTGCCCAGGGTGTGCAGCTGATCGGTGACCGCGATCGCCTTCTGGATCACCGCGGATCCGGCGGCGGCCTCGGTCGGGTTGGTCGACAGCTCGTGCCACGCCGAGTAGAAGGCGTCCAGACCGGACTGCAGACCGACCTCGCCCGGCTCGGAGACCAGCGACTCCACGCCGGCCAGGGTGCTCTGCCGGGCCTGCAGCGATTCCAGCCGGCCACCGGCGGCGGCGCGGGTCGCCTCGAGGAAGGAGTCCCGGATCCGCACCACGCCGTCGATCTGCACGCCGGTGGGCGGGTTGTTGGTGCCGGTGTGGAAGACGGCGCTGCTGGTCAGGCCGACCGAGGACTGCTCGACCTTCTGCCGGGAGTACCCGGGGGTCGAGGCGTTCACCACGTTCTGCGCGGTCGCGGCCAGCGCGCGCTGCGCGGCGAGCAGACCGGTGACCCCGGTGTTCAGGGAACCGAAGCTGGTCATCTCACAGCGCCCGATCGATCATCGAGACGCCGCCGAACATCTCGCGGCGTCCCTGCGCGTCGTAGCCGACCGAGGAACCCTGGCGCAGGCCGAGACCGTCCATCGCCTGCTCGACAGCCTGCAGGCCGGCCGACATCAGGTTGCGGTTGGCCTCGGCGAGCCGGGTCAGCTCCCCGGTCAGGGTGAGCAGGGCGTTGCGGTGCTCGACCAGGACGCCGGTCCACGGCGGCTGAGCGCCGGCGGCCAGGTCCTCCAGGGCAGCACCGGGCTCGATGTCCAGCTCGGCGGCCACGGCGTCGGCGAGCGCGGCGCGCTGCATCTCCACCATGGACAGTTCGCCGATCAAGGTCTCGACCTCTTCGGTGGCCATGGACAGGAACCGGGTGCGGCCGGCCGCGAGCAGCAGCTGTTCGCACTCGAGCCGGTACACCAGGCGCTCGAGCAACTCACGCTGCCGCCAGAGAACGGCGGCCAGATCCGGAAGGCTCATCGGACTACTCCCCTGCGACACGATGTCGTTCG
>DAIOVT010000187.1:0-7282 GCA_036758885.1 Kineosporiaceae bacterium | reverse complement strand
GTCCTCCTCGCGCGCCTTGGTCTCGACGAACTCGACGATGTCGGGGTGGTCGACGTCCAGAACGACCATCTTGGCCGCCCGCCGGGTGGCCCCGCCCGACTTGATCGTGCCGGCGGATGCATCGGCGCCCCGCATGAACGACACCGGGCCCGAGGCGGTGCCGCCGCTGGACAGCAACTCCTTCGAGGAGCGGATCCGGGAGAGGTTCAGGCCGGCACCGCTGCCGCCCTTGAAGATGAAGCCCTCTTCCTTGTACCAGTTCAGGATCGAGTCCATCGAGTCGTCGACGGAGAGAATGAAGCAGGCCGAGACCTGTTGCGGCGCAGGGGTTCCCACGTTGAACCAGACCGGCGAGTTGAAGCTGAAGACCTGGTGCAGCAGCATGTGCGTGAGCTCGTGCTCGAAGGTCTCGGCGTCGGTGTCGGTGGCGAAGTAGCCATGGTCCTTGCCGGCCTTCGTGTACGTCAGCACCACACGGTCGATCAGCTGGCGCAGGCTGCGCTCCCGGCTGTCGCTGCCCAGGGCGCCGCGGAAGTACTTGGTGGTGACGATGGTCGAGGCGTTGACGCTCCAGAAGTCGGGAAACTCGACCCCCTTCTGCTCGAAGATCGTCTCGCCGGTCTTCCAGTTCGTCTGGACGACGTCGCGCCGCTCCCAGGTCACCTCGTCGTAGGGGTGCACTCCAGGAGTCGTGTAGACCCGCTCGATGGCCAGACCCCGCTGCACGACCTTCGGCCGGTCGGCCTTGGTCCTGCGCTGCGGCGACTGACCGGACGCGGTCTCCGTCATGGTCGATTCCCCTCTTCCGGGCATGTCGAATGTTCTGAGAGTTCGGTGATGGCTACTGACGAGTGGCTACTGACGAATGGCTACTGACGAATACGTACTTGATTGGCGCCCGTCGGCGGCGCGACCTTCCCCAGCAGCGCCGCCGACGGGGGTTCTTAGGTGCCGGACTCCCGGCCAGGGGTGGCGCCGTCCGGCAGGGTGGGTTCGGTTCCGGTCGCCGAGCGCTCGGCCCGCAACAGGGTGATGGCCGACTCGAAGTCCTCGAGGGACTCGAACGCCTGATAGACGCTGGCGAAACGCAGGTAGGCCACCTCGTCCAACTCGCGCAATGGGCCGAGAATGCTCAGCCCCACCTCGTGTGCGTCGACCTGGGCCGCCCCGCTCGCCCGGAGACTCTCCTCGACCCGCTGGGCGAGCCGGGCCAGATCGTCCTCGCCGACCGGCCGTCCCTGGCACGCCTTGCGTACACCGGTGATGATCTTCGACCGGCTGAACGCCTCGGTGGCGCCCGAACGCTTGACCACCATCAGACTCGCGGTCTCGACGGTGGAGAACCGGCGCCCGCACTCGGGGCACTGCCGACGACGGCGGATGGAGGTGCCGTCCTCGGTGCTGCGCGAGTCGACCACCCGTGAATCGGTGTTGCGGCAGAACGGGCAGTGCATCGCGAACACCTCCTCCCACGGGCCGGGCGCCGACCTGCTCGGCACCTGCCACACCCCGCCCGGTGACCACTCCCCCGGCCGGACACTCACCGCTCGGCCCCGCGACTCTCAGCAACCCTCGGCCACCGGCTTTTCCACCGGGGCTGTGGATCGAACTGGGGACGACGAGGACGATTCAGTGGATGAGTGCGGCCTGGACTGGGGATAACGAGTGATGTCGCCCAGGACTAGATGTGGATAGCTTACATCCGTGTAACTACTAGATGTAGGGGCAAAGCTAATCCCGAGCCCTAGGAGCATGCAAGCCGCGACACGCCGCGCCACAGCGATGAAGCGCGACCCTTCCTCACCACCGGTGACGGAGCCGGCGAGCGGTCTCACCGGCGGCGCCGAGGCGGCGGCCACGTTCCGTGACATCCATTCGTGCCAGCCGGAAGCCGGCGTCGCGGAACGCTGCGACACGCCCACCGGCGACACTGCACGTCACGACGAGAGCGGGACCAGGATCCGCGTTCCCGGCCGGACGTTGGCGCCCTGCAACCGGTTGGCCTCGACGATGCGCAGCACCACGTCCCGGGGGTCCTCACCCGGAGCCGCGCGCTCGGCGATCTGCCACAGCGTCTGCCCGGGACCGACCACCACCTCATGCATCGGCAGCGGGCGCGCCTCCTGCCCACCCCGGGCGGTACCGCCGCCGAGCAGCACACCCGCGACCAGGACGGCGAGCAGGACCACGCCGAGCAGGCCCAGACCGCCGAGCCGGAGCACCAGGCGGCCCCGGCGGGTCAGCTGCAGCCCGCCGGACGACCGGTGGGCGATCCGGGGAACCGCGACCGGAACCGAACCTCCGACGTGACCGAGCGCAGACATCGCATCCTCCTGGGTCGAACAACCATGGGTCGAACACCACCGGCAGACGCCCGAATCGAGCGGATCGGGTCGAACAGTCGTGCCGTACACTCGTTCTATCGAATGCATGTACAGGTTTATCAGTCACCACCGACAAGTCAACGACACGTCGAACATTTGTTTGATTCGTGTCGGCAGATCGCCTAAAGTCACCGACAGTCAGGCCCGCCGGCTCGCGTGACGAGTTGCGTGACGAGCGTGGTCCGGCACTGCCGGCCAACGGTTCTCGGGCCGACAACTGCCAACGGCCCAGGGCTGGGCCGGAGCGAACCAGCCCGACCGAGGAGAAGAGGTGGCGTGATGCCAGACCAGGACGACGAGAAGGACGAAGGCGCCAGGGTTCGCACGCTCCCCGACCGGAAGGTCGGTGGCGACGGGTTGACCAACCGTCAGCGGCGGGTTCTCGAGACCATCCGTGACGCGGTCGTCCGGCGTGGATACCCGCCGAGCATGCGTGAGATCGGTGAGGCGGTCGGGCTGACCAGCCCGAGCAGCGTCTCCCACCAGCTGATGGCGCTCGAGCGCAAGGGGCACCTGCGTCGTGACCCGCACCGGCCGAGGGCCATCGAGGTGATCATGCCCGGTGAGTCGACCCCGGTCAGGCCGATCGACCATGAGGTCGAGCCCGACATCACCGGGGTGGGCGATGACCTTCCCGCCGCCACCTACGTGCCGCTGATCGGCCGGATCGCGGCCGGTGGCCCGATCCTCGCCGAGCAGGCCGTCGAAGAGATCTTCCCGCTGCCCAGGCAACTGGTCGGCGACGGCGAACTGTTCCTGCTCAAGGTCGTCGGTGACTCGATGATCGACGTGGCCATCTGCGACGGCGACTGGGTCGTCGTCCGGCAGCAGCCGGTCGCCGAGAACGGTGACATCGTGGCCGCCATGCTCGACAACGAGGCGACCGTGAAGACCTTCCAGCGCCGTCAGGGGCACGTCTGGCTACTGCCGCAGAACCCGGCGTACGACCCCATCCCGGGTGACGAGGCCACCGTGCTCGGCCGTGTCGTGGCGGTACTGCGCAAGGTCTGAGCAGGGGCTCACGGTCTGTCCGGGCCGACATCGGCATCGAGTCTCGTCGACCTCGGCCCGGGCAGACCGCATCGGGCGAAGGGGGGATATCCGCCGGGCGTTGATACACCGAAGGCCCCCGGATACCCCGCCCTGCTGTGATCGGTAGTGGCATTGGCGATAAAGTCGCCCGACGGAAGCCCGAGGACGGGCCGGCCGGGGGCCGATCCGGCGACATCCCGAGGAGTCGAGGCAGTGCACGGAGCGCAGCTCGAAGAGGCGGTTCGCACCGTCCTCGCTCAGCATCTGGACATTCCGCCAACCCACATCACCGAAGAGTTCTCCCTGCTCGACCTGGGTCTTGAGGACGACGACCGCGCGCACCAGCTGCTGGGCGCCGTCGGTGAGCAACTCGACTGCCGGTTTCCCGACGACTTCTTCGACGGGCTCGACACCTACGGTCAGCTGACCTCGGCCGTTCGCATCGCCGTCGGCGCCTGACCGGTCAACCTGCCGAGCGCACCGAACACGACGTCCCGATCGGTCGTCGCCCACATCGGGGGCAACGAGGCGCGCAGGAACGACGCGTACCGTGCCGTCGCCAGCCTGGGATCGAGCACCGCGACCACGCCACGGTCCTCGCTGCTGCGCACCAACCGGCCGACCCCCTGGGCCAACAGCAACGCGGCGTGGGTCGCCGCCACCGACATGAAGGCATTGCCGCCGGCCTTGGCCACCGCCTGTTGCCGCGCCGTGCCCAGCGGGTCGTCCGGCCGGGGGAAGGGGATCCGGTCGATCACCACCAGCTGGCAGGACTCCCCCGGCACGTCGACGCCCTGCCACAGCGAGAGCGTGCCGAACAGACAGGTCGCCGGGTCGGCGCTGAAACTGCGCACCAGGGTGGCGGTGACGTCGTCCCCCTGGCACAGCACCGGTACGTCGAGTCGTTCCCGCATCGCGGCGGCCGCGGCCTCGGCCGCGCGCCGTGACGAGAACAGACCGAGGGTCCGCCCGCCTGCCGCCCGGACGAGTTCCTCGAGCTCGTCGAGCAACTGCTCGCTCAAACCGTCGCGGCCTGGCGTCGGCAGGTGCCTGGCGACGTAGAGAATGCCCTGCTTCGGGTAGTCGAACGGGCTGCCCACGTCGAGGCCGACCCACTCGCCCTTCTGCAGCCCGAGCCGGCCCGATACCGCGTCGAAGGACCCGCCGACCGCGAGCGTCGCCGAGGTCAGCACCGCGGTGCGATCCCCGAACAGCTTCTCCCGCAACGCGACCGCCACCGACAGCGGCGCCAGCGCGAGCGCCGTCCGCACCCCGCTCTCGGGACGCCCGGTGCGCGCCAGCCAGACCACGTCGGGTCCGCCGATCACGAACGAGTCCGAGCAGAGCCGGTCGGCCACGTCGAACACCTCGCCCAGCGCCGCCTTCGCCTGGCTGCGGGCTCCGTCGGCGGCCGAACGCTCCTCCGTCTTGAGTCTGCTGACCAACTCCCGTACGGCGTCACGTACCCCGGCGACGGCGAGCGCCAGGGCCTGCGGCAACTCGGTGAGCCGGCCCTCCGGCACCTCCACCAGGGCGGTCTCGTAGAGGGTGGCGGCATCGTCGAGTTCGTCGGTCGGGATGCCGCAGCCGCGCGCCCGGCGGCCGGCGGCGACGATCGCCGAGGTGGTCAGCTCGCGGGCCAGCACCGCGGTCACCCGGTCGGCGAGTTCGTGCGCCTCGTCGACGATCAGCAACCGGTGCTCGGGCAGCAGATGCCGGCTCTCGAAGGCGTCGATGGCGAGCATCGCGTGGTTGGTGACCACGATGTCGACCTGACGGGCACGCTCACGGGCGCTCTCGCAGAAGCAGTCGTTGACCAGCGGGCACGAGGTGGCCAGACACTCCCGGGCCGAGACCGAGACCTGCCGCCAGGCCCTCTCGTTGACCCCGGGCACCAGCTCGTCACGATCACCGGTACTGGTCCGCTCCGCCCACTCCCGCAGACGCACCACCTGCGCGCCGAGCCAGCTGGGCGCGGCCGCGGCCGCTGGTTCGGCGAACGCGAAGAGTCCCTCGTCCTCGTCGGGGTAGCCACCGTCCAGCTTGTGCCGGCACAGGTAGTTCGCCCTGCCCTTGACCAGCTGCCAGGTGGGACGGCGTCCGAGCAGGCCCTCGAGCGCGTCGGCCAGCCGGGGCAGATCACGTTCGACGATCTGTGACTGCAGGGCCAGGGTCGCGGTGGAGACCACCACCGTGTCGCCGTTCTGCATCGCCGCGGCCACCGCCGGAACCAGGTAGGCCAAGGACTTGCCGGTACCGGTCCCGGCCTGCACCAGTAGGTGCTCCTCCTCCTCGGCGGCGTGGGCGACGCCCTGGGCCATCGTCACCTGCCCGGGCCGGGTGCGTCCCCCGATCGCGAGCACCGCGGCCTCGAGCAGGGTCTCGACGCCCGGCAGGTCACGTTTCGCCCGGCCGCCCGCCCGGCGTTCGTCCCCGGGCTGGTTCACCGTCACGCCGGGCTCCGGTCGCTGCTCCGGTTCGCTCGACACGCCCCGAGCCTAACCGGCCACGCCGGTCAGCCCTGCGTGATCGTCACCGATCGAGCAGCACCGACGCGCTGTTCAGCGCCTCGGCCAGTTCGGGCCGAACCCGTGCCCGCAGCCGGGTGCCGTCACCGGTGTGCTCGACCTCGAGCACCTCGCCCTCGGCATGCGACCTGCTGACCAGGTCGCCCCGCTGGTACGGCACCAGAACGTCGACCTCGACGTCGGGCCGGGGCAGCGCCGCCGAAATCGCCTCGACGAGTTCGCCGAACCCGGCACCGGTTCGGGCCGAGACCGCGTAGCACTCCTTCTGGGCACGGATCAGCTCGTCGACGACCTCGCTCGGCGCGAGGTCGCACTTGTTCACCACGACGATCTCCCGGACGTCGTCCGCGCCGACGTCGGCCAGCACCTCGCGCACCGCCGCCAGCTGGCCCGCCGGGTCGGGATGCGACCCGTCGACCACGTGCAGCAGCAGATCGGCCTCGGCCACCTCCTCGAGCGTGGAGCGGAACGCCTCGACCAGCTGGTGCGGCAACCGGCGGACGAATCCGACGGTGTCGGTCAGCGTGTACACCCGCCCGTCCGGGGTCTGGCTACGCCGCACCGTGGGATCGAGGGTCGCGAACAAAGCGTCCTCGACCAGCACGCCGGCGCCGGTCAGCCGATTGAGAATGCTCGACTTGCCCGCGTTGGTGTATCCCGCGATGGCGACCGAGGGAACCGCGTGGCTGCGCCGTCCGGAACGCTTGGTCTCCCGCACCGACTTCAGGCCGGAGAGCTGCCGCCGGAGTTTGGCCATCCGGTGCCGGATCCGGCGACGATCGAGTTCGATCTTGGTCTCACCAGGACCGCGCGAGCCGATGCCCTCGCCGCCGGCGACCCGTCCACCGGCCTGCCGGGACATCGACTCGCCCCAGCCGCGCAGACGCGGCAGCAGGTACTCGAGCTGGGCGAGCTCGACCTGGGCCTTGCCCTCCTTCGACTTCGCGTGCTGGGCGAAGATGTCCAGGATCAGGGCGGTCCGGTCGATCACCTTGACCTTGACCACCTCTTCCAGGGCCCTGCGCTGGGACGGCGCCAGCTCGGCGTCGCAGACCACGGTGTCGGCGCCGCAGCCGGCCACCAGGTCTCGCAGTTCGGCGGCCTTGCCCGAGCCCAGCCAGGTGCCCGGGTCAGGGGTGTCCCGACGTTGCAGCACGCCGTCCAGCACCCGGGATCCGGCCGTCTCGGCCAGCGCGGCGAGTTCGGCCAGACTCACCTCGGCATCGGTGAGGGTGTCGCTGGGGATTCCCGAGTAGATGCCCGCCAGCACCACGTTCTCGAGCCGGAGCTGGCGGTACTCGACCTCGGTGACGTCGGTGAGCTCGGTGGACAGGCCCG
>DAIOVT010000186.1:0-7326 GCA_036758885.1 Kineosporiaceae bacterium | reverse complement strand
CCGCGAGCGGCGTGTAGGCACCGGGTGTACGCCGCACCGTCTGCGCGGCGTTGTTGATGATCACATCGAGATGCCCTGCCGCAGAGACGGTTTCGGCCAGCGCCGCGACCTGGGCCGGGTCACGCAGGTCGATGCCGACGATCCGCAGCCGGCCCAACCAGTCGGCGGCGTCGGGCAGCGCGGCGAAACGTCGCGCGGCGTCCCGCGGGAACCGGCTGGTGATCGTGGTGTGCGCGCCGTCGCGCAGCAACCGCAGCGCGATGTACATGCCGATCTTCGCCCGGCCCCCGGTGAGCAGGGCGCGCCGTCCGGAAAGATCGGTGCGGGCGTTGCGTTTCGCGTGATTGACGGCCGCGCAGCGGGGGCAGAGCTGGTGGTAGAAGGCGTCGACGACGGTGTAGTCCTGCTTGCAGATGTAGCACGGGCGGGGTCTGCGGTACTCGCCCGCGCTCGCCCCGGAGACGGTGGAGACCAACGGGATGCCCGCGGTCTCGTCGTCGATCCGCTGCGGCGAACCGGTCGCCGTGGCGGCCAGCACCGACCGGTCGTGGGCCTGGATCTGCTCACGCTTGGAGGTGCGCCGGTTCTGCTTGTACTGCTTGTAGATCCGGGCCGTGGCCCGCCTGATCAGCACCGCGTCCTCGTGATCGGGCGGCAGGTCCTGCACGGCGGCCAGCACCGCCAGCGCCCGGCTCAGATCCTCACCGCCGAGCCGGCCGTCGACCAGCTCGACCGGCTGCACGTCGTCCAACGGCAACGGCGGCCGGGGCTTGTGCCCGCGTCCGGCGCTCACAGCGAGGTCGGCCCCGGGCCGAACTGCGCCGGGTTCGGGCCGGACGTCTCCTCGCCTGAGACGAAGGTGATCCGCGGCGGACCGTCCGGCCAGCCGGGGGCCTCGCCGGACGCATCGGGCGCCGGGCCGGGGTCGGAGCCGAGCAGCGCCCGGGTCAGCCGCTCGGCATCGCCGAGCATCTCCGCCAGCGCCGCGGCCAGCGCCGCGTCGTCCACCGGGGTCCCGTTCTCGGCACTGAGCAGCACCACCCGGCGGGCCAGCTCCTTGAAGAAGCTCGCGGTGACCCCCTCGCTGCGCGCCGCCGCGTCGTCGAGCGCGGCCGGCGACAACGGCAATCGGCCCGCATACAGCTGCAACAGTTTTCGCCGTCCGGCCTGGTCCGGCCGGGGCACCTCGACGGCGAGGTCGACCCGTCCCGGTCGCTGGCTGAGTGCCTCCTCGAGCAGGTCGACACGGTTGGTGGTGAGCACGAACGCGACGTCGCTGTCGCCGTCCAGACCGTCCATGGCGTCGAGCAGGTTGAACAGCAGCGGCTGCGGTCCGAGGTGCAGCTCCCGCTGCTCGGCGATCAGGTCGACGTCCTCGAGCACGACCACCGACGGCTGCAACGCCCTGGCCATCGAGACCGCGTCGTCGATCAGGCCGAGGGCCCGTCCGGACATCAGCACGCAGGTGACCCCGGACGCCTCGCCGACCAGGTACCTGACGGTGTGTGTCTTGCCGGTGCCGGGCGGCCCGAAGAGCAGCAGACCGCGCTTGAGGTGCTGGCCGTCGGCGAGCAGCCGGTCGCGGTGCCGGGCGGTGCCGGCGATGTGCCGTTCCAGCCGGCCGAGCGACCCCTCGGGCAGCACCACCTGGTCGGGTTCGAGGTGCGGGCGGGGCAGGAACCGGACGCCGCCCTCGCTCGGCCCGTAGTCGGACTCGCTGACCTGGAAGCCGATCACCTGACCGCGGAACACGTTGCGTTCCAGCATCAATCGGCGGACGTCGGCGAGCAGGTCGTCGGTCACCGGGCCGGCGGCGAGCACCTCGATGCCGGTCTCGCCGTTGCCGTAGCGCATGTTGCCGCGGCGCTGCAGGATCGCCACCGGGGTGCCTCGGTACCGGAACAGATGGACGCCGCAGACCACCGCCTCGCGGTTGGACTCGGGGCCGGTGTCCATCCTGATCCGGTCGACCGCGCCGACGCTCGGCCCCCACTGCGGGGCGAGCATGTCGCTGAACGTCTGATGGTGCCGGTTGTCCCCGGCGATGCCGATCACCCGAGGGGCGCCGTCCGGGCCGCCGGCATGATCGCCGGACTGTTCGCCGACTTGTTCAGCGGCGAGTGCCTCGAGCGCCACGTCGAGGTTGACGAAGTCGTGCCGGGGCACGTCGAGGCGGACCACCGGCAGTGTCGACATGTCGACGCCGAGGTGCTCGGCGACCACCTCGTGCAGTTTGGGTCCGCTGCCCTGCTTGCCCGACCGGACGACGTCCAGGGCCTCGTCGACGAACTCCTGGAAGGCCGTCATCACGGTCCACGTGCGCTGATCCATGCTCGGACCCTAACCCGGTCGCGGGCAGGCTCAGACGGCGACCAGCACCAGCACGGCGATGTCGTCGCGGCTGGGCGCGTAGGAGGTGACCTCCTCCATCACCCGGTCGGCGACCGACTCGGCGACCAGTGTCGCGGCGGCCGGGCCGGTGCGCCCGCGCAGCCCGGTCGCGGTGCCGGCGAGCAGTTCGGTGAGCCGTTCCTCGCCGAACTCGACCCGCTCCCGGCGGGCCTCGGTGACCCCGTCGGTGTAGGCCAGCAGCACGTCGCCGGGTTCGAGGTCGATCACCGTCTCGGTGACCTCGGGCAGGCTGATCAGGCCGAGCGCCGTGCCCGGCTTGCCGACGCGTTCGATGCTGCCGTCGCGGTGCCGCAGCAGCGGTTGCGGGTGCCCGCTCAGGCCGAGGGTGAGCCGCACCCCGGACGGCGCCTCGTGCGGCTCCCGGCCCGGGGCGCCGTCCGGCCTCTCGCCCTCCGCCGCCTCGGCGTCCGCCGCCCAGTCTGCCGCGGCGGCCGCCGGGGATCGCTTGCCGGACCCCGTCGGACGCTCCGAGATGCGCGCATACACCATGGTGCAGAAGCGTTCCGGGCCGGTCTCGGCCAGCAGCGCCTGGTTCAGTTGCTCGGCCACCTGCCGCGGCGACCAGCCCTGGGCGCTCAGTGCGCGCACCGTGTAGCGGGCCATCGAGGTGACCACCGCGGCGTGCACGCCCTTGCCCGCGACGTCTCCGAGCACCAGCGCCCAGTCGCCGCCGAGCACCTGATGCACGTCGTAGAAGTCACCGCTGACCTGGGTTCCCTCACCCGCCGCGAGCGCCCGTGCGGCGAGCCGAACCCGTGGCACATCAGGCAGTTTGGCCGGGCGCAGGCCGGTCTGCAGCACCGAGGCGAGCCGGGTCTCGGCCTCGAGCATCTCGCGCAGCCGCTGCTCGGTCTCGGTGCGCTCGGTGACGTCGCGCAGGACCAGCACCCGGCCCGCCTCGCGGCCGGCCCGGTCGACCAGTGAGGAGAGCGTCGAGGAGAGGTAGCGCGGCCCGCTCGGTTCGGCCGGGCCGGGTGGCGGCCCCGGCAACCAGCCACCCTCGGAGTTGATCTCGGCCTTCTGCACACTGTTCGGCCGGTGCGCGTCGAGGCGGTCGGCCAGCGGCGGCAGCAACTGCCCTGCCTTGCGCCCGATCAACTGCGAGCGCACCCCGCCGAGCAGGGCGGTGGCCGCCGGGTTGATGTCGAGCACCCGGTTCTGGGCGTCCAGGATCAGCACCGCGTCGCCCATCTGCTCGATCACCGCTCCGCGGGCCACCGGGGCGAGGTCGATCAGACCGAGGTTGAACAGGCCCCAGACCAACGTGCCCAGCAGCAGGGTGAACAGGAACGGGGCGGGGTCGACGGTCAGCGCCGGGTAACGCAGGTTGTAGTAGGCGTTGCCGACCAGCGCCAGCAACGAGGCGCCGATCACCAGAGCGGCCGGCCGCCAGTAGGTGACCGCCAGCTTGGCCATCCGCCAGCCGAGCAGGGCCAGCGCGATCACCAGCAGCGCGTAGCTGTAGAAGACGTGCACGTAGAACAGCGGCTGCGGTTCCGGGGTCGGCCACGAGGTGTAGAGCGTCATCGTCGCCGGGTCGTACTTCTGGAACAGCGAGCGCAGCGGGGTGAGCAGCAGCACCATCACCAGCACCGGCTCGATCGCCAGCATCGCCATGGTGCGGCGTCCGATCGCGCGCCCGCCTGCGGTGTAGTCGATGGCGAAGGCGAGCAGGGCCGCCGGCACCACCAGCACGCCGGTGTACTTGATCGTGTTCCAGAACATCGCCGTACCGACGCTGCTGGTGGTCATCTCGACGCCGTAGCCCAGGGCCCACACCGCGGTGGCGAGCACAGAGATCAGCAGCGTCGTCGAGGACGGCGAGTCCCGCCGCCGCCACACGTAGACGGCCATCCCGAGATACCCCGCGGCGCCGGCCAGGAGGCCGATCGTGAGCACCTCGTTGTTGTGACTCATTCAGTGCCTTCGGAAGGGCGACATGTCCTCAGTATGAAAGCGCGCGCGGTCACGGTGCGCAACGCGGATCACGTGATGGGTGATTACCGGCAGGGTCCAGTCGCATTATGTGACCACACAGTCAGAAAATCGGCGGCCCGCAACCGCGACATCAACCGCGCAGGATCCGGCTCGCCGGGCCCGGGCGGCCGAAGTGGTATCCCTGTGCGAAGTCGCAGCCGATCTCGCGCAGCCGCCGCGCCTGACGCGGGTTCTCGATGCCCTCGGCGGTCACCTTCATGCCGTGCGCGTGGGCCAGCGCCACGATCGCCGTGGCGACCGCGTCGGCGCGACCGTCCTGGCCCACCGAGTTGACGAACGAGCGGTCGATCTTCATGAAGTCCAGGTCGAACTTGGTCAGGTAGGCCAGCGCCGAGTAGCCGGTGCCGAAGTCGTCGATGCCGACCGGCACCTGTGAGGTGATCAGTTCGCGCAGCGCGCTCTCGCCGCCGGGCAGGGTCGACAGGAACGAGTTCTCGGTCAGCTCGACCTTGAGCAGATGCGGCGGCAGGCCGCGCAGCGCCAGCCCGTCGAGCAGCGACCGGACGATCCGCGGGTGCTCCATCGACCGCGGCGAGACGTTGACCGCCAGCCACGGCACCGCCGAGTCGGGGGCAGTCTCCAGCCAGCGGGCGAGCTGGTTGAGCGCGGTCTGCAGCACCCACGAGTCGAGCTCGACGACCAGACCGATGTCCTCGGCGACGTCGATGAAGGTGTCCGGGGCGAGCAACTGCTCGCCGTCCTCGGAGCGCATCCGGACCAGGGCCTCGGCACCGACCACCCGGCCGTGGGTGAAGTCGACGATCGGCTGGTACTGCAGCACCAGCCGGTCCTCCTCGAGCGCGGCCCGCAGTGCCTGCTCGGCACGGTGCCGCACCCGGGCGCTCTCCCGCAGCGCGTCGTCGAAGACCACGTACCGGTCCCGGCCGGTGTCCTTGGCCCGGTAGAGGGCGAGGTCGGCCTCGGAGAGCAGCACGTCGACGTCCACCTGGCGGCCGGCGGTGGAGGTGACCCCGACGCTGCTCGGGCAGACCAGCACCTCACCGGCGTCGTTGAAGCTGTAGGGCACCCGCAGCGCCTCGACGACGTCCTCGGCGATCGCCCGCAGTTCGTGCTCGCCCAGCCCGGGCGGCGGCACGACGACGAACTCGTCGCCACCCATCCGGGCGGTCAGGCTCTCCGGCGGCACGACGTGCTGCAGCCGCCGGGCGGCCTCGACCAGCAGCCGGTCGCCGGTCTGGTGCCCGAGCGAGTCGTTGACCAGCTTGAACCGGTCGAGGTCGAGCAGCAGCAGCCCGACGTCACGTTTGTCGTCGGCCAGCAGCGAATGCATCCGGCGGTCGAAGCCGACCCGGTTGGCCAGATGGGTCACCGGGTCGGTGGAGGACTGCTGCTCCAGGGCCATCCGGTCGCGCACCTGCCGGGTGACGTCGACGGTCGCCCCGGCCACCGCGCGCGGCGAGTTGCCGTCCGCCGGGATCACCGTCGACCAGGACTGCACGTGCCGCACCACGCCGTCGACGCCGACCACCCGGAAGGTCTCCACCGTGCCACCGTCCGCCTCCCCGACCAGGGCGAAGGGACGCATCGCGCGATCGCGGTCGTCCGGGTGCACCAGCCGGTGCCACAGCTCCAGCGAGGGCGGGATCTCGCCGGGCTCCAGCCCGACGATCTTGAACATCTCCGGCGACCATTCGAGCCGCTCGTCCTTGGGATGCCACTCCCACACGCCCAGACCAGTCAGTTCCTGCGCCGCGCGCAGACCGGCCAGGCTGCTGCGCAACGCGGCGGCCTGGCGCTCCCGCTCGGTGACGTCGACGACCGCTCCCCAGGCGCCGATCACCGAGGAGTCCCGGCGCCGGATCTCGGCCCAGGCCTGCACCATGCGTTCGCCGTCCGGGGCGGTGATCCGGTAGGTGTCGGCCACCCCGGTGCCGCCGGCCAGTTGCCGGTTCAGCGAGGCCTCGAACCGGGGCAGGTCCTCGGTGTGCAGCACCGCGCGGATGTGGTCGAGGGTCAGGCCGTCGTCCGGGTTCAGCCCGAGCAGGGCCAGCACCGAGGGCGAGCAGGTGGTGTGGCCGGTGTCGGCGTCCCAGGTCCACAGGCCCAGTCCGTGCAGCGAGGACGGCGGCCGCTCGGGCCGCTCACCCGGGACGGCGCCGGGCTGCGGCTGGCTCTCCCGGGGCTGCGGCACCCCGGCCAGGGCCCGGGCGGCGACCGCCGCGAGCACCGAGACCACCGACTCGTCGCCGGCGTCGAACCATTCCCGCTGGTCGGAGGTGAGGGTGAGCAGAGCGAGCACGTTGTCGCCGTCCAGCAGCGGCACGGCCAGGTGCGAGCGGGCACCCGGGCAGCAGGACGACGACAGCCCGACCCCGTTGCCGGTCGCGTTGCTCGAGTCGTCGCGCATTCCGGTGCGGATCACCTCACCGGTGCGCACCGCGTCGCCGCAGATGGTGCCCTCGGCCTTGACCGTCACCCGCGCGTGCCGGTTGGTGCGGTCGTCGAAGACCACGCCGAGGGCGCCGGGGGTGCTCGCCTTCAGCACCAGCGAGCCGCCCTCGATGAGACTGGCCGCGGCCGGGGCGTCGACCAACTGCGAGGCCACGCTGACCAGTTCGGTGAGCAGGGCGTCGGCCTGCCCCGTGGCGGCACGTACCCGGTCCTGCGCCGCGGCGAGGGCTGCCGGCAGCCCGAAGGTCGATCCGATCCGGACCGGCTCGGTGTGCGCGGTGGGTGCGGGGCCACGGACCAGGGGAACCGGGGTGGACTCGGCACCGACGACACGCAGATGAGTGTCCGTCGCGGTCGCGCGCCGGGCCACCATCAACTGCCGCCTCCCCTCCGATCGCTCCATCGGGCGCATTGTCGTCAGGTTCGCCGAGCCGGCTCAACCTCAGACGTCACGTGCCGCGCCCATGCGGTGACATCACGCCACGAACGACGGCAGCCAGCCTC
>DAIOVT010000185.1:0-7363 GCA_036758885.1 Kineosporiaceae bacterium | reverse complement strand
AGCACGGTGAGCACGACCCGCCGCTCGACGTCGCGCATCACCTCTTCGCCGAGGGCCTGCTCGCGGGCCTGATAGGCGACCTGGGCGTCGGCGCAGAGTTCCTTGACCAGCATCTGCCGGGTGACCCGGGCCTGACCGCCGGCCTCCTGGAGCACGTCGTCCACGGTGATGCCCACCGGGTAGAGGGTGCGCAGCGCCGTCCAGAGCTTGTCGAGGTTCCAGTCCTCGGCGATGCCGTCGCTGGTCTCGGCCTCGACGTAGCTGGTCACCACGTCGTCGATGAAGTGCCCGATCTGCTCGTGCAGGTCGGCGCCCTCGAGCACCTTGCGGCGCTCGTCGTAGATCACCTCACGCTGGCGGTTCATCACGTCGTCGTACTTGAGCACGTTCTTGCTGATCTCGAAGTTGCGCGCCTCGACCTGGCTCTGCGCGCTGGCGATCGAGCGGGTCACCATCTTGTGCTCGATCGGCTCGTCGTCCGGGATCTTCGCCGCGTTCAGGAAGGACTCCACCATCGGCGCGTTGAACATGCGCATCAGGTCGTCGGTCAGGGACAGGTAGAACCGCGACTCACCCGGGTCGCCCTGACGGCCGGACCGGCCGCGCAACTGGTTGTCGATCCGGCGCGACTCGTGCCGCTCGGTGCCCAGCACGTAGAGCCCGCCGAGGTCGACCACCTCGTCGTGCTCGCTGGCCACCGCGGCCTCGGCGTCCTCCAACGCCGCCGGCCAGGCGGCCTCGTAGTCCTCGGGGGTCTCCGCCGGGTCGAGACCCTTCTCGGCGAGCGCGGCGACGGCGGTGAACTCGACGTTGCCGCCGAGCATGATGTCGGTGCCACGGCCGGCCATGTTGGTGGCCACCGTGACGGCGCCCTTGCGCCCGGCCTGGGCGACGATCGCCGCCTCCCGCTCGTGGTTCTTCGCGTTCAGCACCTCGTGCGTGATCTCCTGGGTGATCAGGAGTTTGCTGAGGTACTCGCTCTTCTCCACGCTCGTGGTGCCGACCAGCACCGGCTGCCCGGTCTCGTGCCGCTCGGCGATGTCACGCACCACGGCCTCGAACTTGACGACCTCGTTCTTGTAGATCTGGTCCTGCTGGTCCTTGCGGACCATCGGCCGGTTGGTCGGGATGGTGACCACACCGAGCTTGTAGATGCTCATCAGCTCGGCCGCCTCGGTCTGGGCGGTACCGGTCATGCCCGACAACTTGTCGTACATGCGGAAGTAGTTCTGCAGCGTGATCGTGGCCAGCGTCTGGTTCTCGTTCTGGATCTGCACGCCTTCCTTGGCCTCGATGGCCTGGTGCATGCCCTCGTTGTAGCGGCGCCCGGCGAGCAACCGGCCGGTGTGCTCGTCGACGATCAGCACCTCGCCGTCCATGACGACGTAGTCCTTGTCGAGCTTGAACAGCTCCTTGGCCTTCACCGCGTTGTTCAGGAACCCGACCAGCGGGGTGTTCGCGCTCTCGTAGAGGTTGTCGATGCCGAGGTAGTCCTCGACCTTGGCGATGCCCGGCTCGAGCACGCCGACCGTGCGCTTCTTCTCGTCGACCTCGTAGTCGACGTCCAGCTTCAGCCGCTTGGCGATCTTCGCGAACTCCGGGTACCACTTCTGCGGCTGGTCCGAGGGACCGGAGATGATCAGCGGCGTCCGGGCCTCGTCGATCAGGATCGAGTCGACCTCGTCGACGATCGCGAAGGCGTGCCCGCGCTGCACCAGTTCTGCCTCGGACCAGGCCATGTTGTCGCGCAGGTAGTCGAAGCCGAACTCGTTGTTGGTTCCGTAGGTGATGTCGTTGGCGTACTGGCGGCGACGCTCGTCCGGCGTCATCTGCGCCATGATGCAGCCCACGGTCAGGCCCAGGAACCGGAAGACCCGGCCCATCAGCTCGCTCTGGTACGAGGCCAGGTAGTCGTTGACCGTGATGACGTGAACACCCTTGCCGGCCAAGGCGTTCAGGTACGCCGGGAGCGTGGCGACCAGGGTCTTGCCCTCACCGGTCTTCATCTCGGCGATGTTGCCGAGGTGCAGCGCCGCGCCGCCCATCAACTGGACGTCGAAGTGCCGCTGGCCGAGCGTGCGCTTGCCGGCCTCTCGCACTGCGGCGAACGCCTCGGGCAGCAGGTCGTCGAGGGTCTCGCCCTCCTCCAGCCGGGTGCGGAAGGTGTCGGTCTGCTCGCGCAGTTCGAGGTCCGAGAGGTTCTCGAAGTCCTCCTCGAGGGCGTTCACCTGCTTGGCGAGCCCGCTCAGGCGCTTCAGGGTGCGACCTTCACCCATCCGCAACATGCGATCGACGATCTTCACAGCTGTGGCTCCCACCCATCGAGGTACCCGTAACCGGAGGGCCTCCGCCCGGCGACCGCTCCGTTGGGCATGACGAACGAGGCACTCACGTGGTGCCCCTCGTCTCATCGTAGACGTCATGCCAGGGTGACCCCGTGGAGCTGGTGGAGTGGGCGCCGATCCTGCGCGATCGCACGGACGCTGAGCTCCGGTTGCGCCCGCACCGGATCGAGGACGTCGAGGCGATTCTCGAGCAGTGCACCGACCCGCTGACCCAGCGCTGGTCGAAGGTCCCCTCCCCCTATCTGCGCATGCACGCCGAGGAGTTCGTGCGTACCCGGCCGGTGGAATGGGCGGCCGGGGTACGGCTCTCGTTCGCCGTCGAGTACCGCGGACGCTTCGCCGGTTCGGTGGCGCTGCGTCCTGCCGACCCGCTCGGTGCCGCGGCCGAGGTCGGTTTCGGTCTGGCGCCGTGGGCCCGCGGCCGCGGGCTGGCCACCCGTGCGGTGCGGCTGCTGCTGCAGTGGGGGTTCGACCTGTTGCCGCTGCAACTGGTGCGCTGGGACGCGATCGAGGGCAACTGGGCGAGCCGCCGGGTGGCCTGGTCGCTCGGCTTCGCGATCACCGGGCCGATGCCCGCCGCGCTCGTGCAGCGCGGCGAACCCCGGTCGGCCTGGTCGGGCAGTCTGGCCGCCGGCGAGCCGATGCGTCCGCGGACGGCGTGGTTCGACGTCCCCGAGCTGACCGGGCGTAGCGCGTCGGGCAGTCCGGTGCTGTTGCGCGATGCGTCCGACGGCGACCTCGAACGCATCATGGAGGGCTGTGCCGACCCGCAGAGCCAGCGCTGGCTGCCCATGCTGCCCTCGCCGTACCGCATCGAACACGCCATCGCCTACTTGCGGCAGTGCGCCGAGGACGCCGCTTCCGGGGCCGGCATCCATCTCTCGATCGACCACGAGTCCGGCCTGGCCGGCCGGGTCAGTCTGATCGTCGATCGCGGGCAGGGCGAGATCGGCTACTGGACGCATCCGCAGGCGCGCGGCCTCGGGCTGACCTCGGCCGCGGTGCGCGCGCTCAGCGAGCACGCGCTGGCCCTGCCCGAGGACGGCGGGCTGGGCCTGCGCCGACTGCTGATCCGCGCGGCGTCCGAGAACTTCGGTTCGCAGCACGTGGCGCTGGCCGCGGGCTACAGGCTCAGCGGCCTGGACCGCAACGGCGAGCAGTTGCGTGACGGCACGGTGCTGGACATGTACCGCTTCGACCGGCTGCCCGCCGATGCGTCCAGGACGGCCGGTCCCGCCGGCCCGAGCAGTTCTGCATGATCACGGCGGGGT
This sequence comes from Kineosporiaceae bacterium, assembly GCA_036758885.1. Classification (GTDB taxonomy): domain Bacteria; phylum Actinomycetota; class Actinomycetes; order Actinomycetales; family Kineosporiaceae; genus DAIOVT01. The sequence goes on along the minus strand of DAIOVT010000185.1, from coordinate 3,747 downwards.
GGGCGTGCGGTTCTGCATGATCACGGCGGGGTCGGTGGGTGCGCGGTCACGTCCCGCATGACCAGGGTCAGCCGATGACCGCCTCGCGGGCGACCGGCAGCGTGATGAACCGCTCGGCGTCCGCGGCGGTGGCCAGCCGGTGCAGTCCGGCGTCCTCGCGGCCCAGGGCGTACATGCCGAAGCGGCCGCCGGCGGCGACCAGCTCGGCCATCGCTCCGGCCACCTGGAACTCGCCGTGCAACCGCACGTCCATGGCGAGCATGGCGTGCGCGGCGTTCAGGAAGTATCCGGCCCGGGTGAAGGTGCAGATACCGGCCGCGGCGACCTCGCTGACCGGGTCGGCGACCACGGCGACGGGACGTCCGGTGTCGTCGATGTCGACGTAGCACTTCGCGCCCGCCGACGCGGGCCCGGAGGGTGCGCCCGCGGTCTGCAGCCCGAGGCCGGGGATCTGCGTATCGGTGATCACCACGGTCAGGTAGCCGTCGTCCCCGGACGCGGTGTGCGCGGCGAGGTAGCTGTCGACGTCGAGGTCGAGCCAGACGTCGGGCTCGGCGACCAGCAGCGGAGCGTCCTCGTCGAGCAGCTGCTCGGCGGCCAGCACCAACGGCACCGCGCCGGCGACCCCGGCACCGGCCGCATCGGCGGCGGCATCGGCGGCGGCATCGGTCGCGATCAGCACCTGGGCCTGCGGGAACAGGATGCCCAGCCGGCCGAAGAGATCGTGGACGTCGGGCAGCGCCGGGTCGAGCACGAAGACGAACCGGTGCGCGCCCGCGGGGGTCAGGTTCGCGACGACCATCTCGATCACCGAGCGGCCCGCGATCTGCCGGGTCACCTCGCTGCCGGCGCCGATCGGGACGACGATCTGCAGCGGCAGGTCGTACCGGGCGTGCCGGCCGGCCCGCCTGGGCTGGGGAACCAAGTCGGTGGTCATACGAGCCTCCTGAGTGAACAGCTGATTCGTCGGGCGGGAAGGAGTCGGGCGGGAAGGGTCGGACGTCGAGCGGACGGGCCCGGTCACCGGAACGCCTGCAGCGCGGCGCCGGGCAGATCGGTGCAGAGCATCACCGAGGGGTCGTGATGCAGGTCGGCGTCGAGGATCAGGTCCCAGATCGGGCGGTGGTCGCGGCCGTGCAGCTCCGGGGAGACGATCGCCACCCGCTTGCCGGCGCACAGGTGTGTGGTCACGGTGCGCGCCGTCCACCAGGGCCGGAACCCGAAGTCGTCGAGCCAGACCCCGGCGGCCTGTTCGTAGAGCACCGGGCTCGGTTCGAGGTCGCTGTGCCGGGTGAACACCGGCACACCGCGGCGGATCCAGGCGCGCAGGTCGGGCACCGACATGTCGAAGACGAAGGCGTCCAGGGCGCTGTCGGTACAGGCCGAGGCCAGCGCGGCACTGACCGGTGCGGCGAGTCCGTCGGCCTTCACGTTCAGCGCCAGCACCGTGCCCCGGGCATGGTCGCCGCGCTCGGGGCCGCGCTCGCCATGGACGTCGACCAGCTTGAGCAGGTCGTCGAGGTTGAGCAGACCGATCTGCGAGGTGGGCGGATCGTGGCTGACCACGACCTCACCCCGGTGATCACGCAGATCGGTCTCGACGCCGAGGCCGGCGGTGATCGCCCGGCTGATCGCGGGCTCGCCGTTGCGCCCGCCCGGTTCGGACCACCAGCCGCGGTGGCAGAGGATCTGCATACCACCCGATCGGCCTATCGCCCGGTTCACTTGAGCCCCGGCGGGAGACCCACGCGAACCCGGGTCGAGTCAGCGGGTCGAGTCAGCAGGCCGAGTCAGCCGGGCGAACCAGAAGCCGAAGCAGAAGCTACGCACAAAGCAGAGGACCCGGACGCCCCAGCTGGGGCGTCCGGGTCCTCGTGACCGAGTCGGGAGAAGCCGGTGAGGGCTCAGAACCGCACGGGCGTGATGCTCACCTTGGCCACCGAGACGCCGAGGTCCTTGGCGAAGGCGGCACGCGCGGCGCTCAGCTGCGAGCTGGTGACACCGCGGCCGACGTAGAGCATCGAGGTGTCGTCGCCCTCGACGTAGGTCGAGGCGTTGTTGGGCAGGTGCTTCATCGCGGCGTCGGCCGGCAGGCTGTCGCTGCCCCCGACGTCCGCCTGCATGGTGAACGCCACCACCTTCACCGAGGTGACCTTGACCTTGTACCAGGGCTTCTGGGCGGTCAGCCGCGCGGCCGCGGACCGGGCCTTGGCGACACCGCCGGAGCACAGGGTGTAGACCTTCGAGGCGTAGACACCGCCACGGAACGTGTACTGGGTGGGGTTGGCGATGCAGCCGTCGATCGAGGCGAGCCGGTCGTCGACCACCGAGTCGACCCACTTGGCCTGCCGGGTGCGCTTCAGGTTGGCGACCTGGACATCGGTGCGGGCACCGGTGGTGGTGAGCGAGGCGACCGACGGCGCGGAGACCGCGGCCGGAGCGGCCACAGCCGCCTGGGCCGGTGCCGCGAACAGTGCCGGCAAGGCGGCGACGGCAGCGATCGCTGCGCCGGCGATCATGGTGTGTGCGGAGGCGCGGAGCCGACGGCGAACGTGCATCAGATGCCCAAACGTGTTGAGTGACAGGAGGTTTCACAAGGTCCAGGTCGCCCTGGGAGAAGGATGAGTCAACGGCGGTAGTTGCCCCCCGCTGCGCCCGAAGCACAGTGTAGGCCAACCTGACCACTGGTCGGGCCAAGATCGGCGAGTCGGCTCGGCGTGTCCGTCCGATGGGTTCGCCGGGCCCTCACGCACTAGCCTGCGTTCGCATGGGCGAGGCGTTCGGCATCGAGGCCGTCCGGCAGCGGGTACTGCAGATCTGGGCCGACGACCCGGCCCGATTGCGCGAGGACGCGAACAGCGAGGACGACCTCGTGCTGGGCGGATATCGCGATCGATTGCTGGTCGAACTGGCCCAGAACGCCGCCGACGCGGCCGGCGCCGCGGGACCGCGGCCGGGCCGAATGTTGTTGCGGCTCACCGGCTCACAGCTGATCGCCGCCAACACCGGAGCACCGCTGGACGAACCCGGCGTGCGCGCCCTGGCCAGCCTGCGCGCCTCGGCCAAACGCGAGGGAGCCACCATCGGACGCTTCGGCGTCGGCTTCACCGCGGTGCTCACGGTGACCGACGAGCCGGCGGTGTTCAGCCGCAGCGGGTCGGTGCAGTTCAGCCGCGCGCGCACCGCGAGCGCCGTCCGGCAGCGGGCCGGGACGGTGCCGGCGCTGGCTGCCGAACTGGACGAGCGCGCCGGCCGGGTACCTGCCCTTCGTCTGCCGTTCACTCCGGAAACCGTTGCCCACGAAGAGGTTTCGCAGCTCCTTCGGGAGGGGTACGACACCGCCGTGGTGCTTCCGTTGCGCGATCGGGAGGCGCACGACCGGGTGCTGGCCCAGCTCGAACTGCTGGACGACGCCCTGCTGATCGCGCTGCCTGCGCTCGGCGAGGTGGCCATCGAGCACGACGGCGGCCGCTCCCGCCGGATCGCGGACGTGGGCCGGCGCTGGAGTCTGTACCCGGCCGCGGTCGACCTGGACGCATCCGCCCTCGACGAACTCGGCGTCGAGGACCGGCAGCGACACCGGCTCGCACTCACCTGGGCGGTGCCGCGCGCGACGGCGCAGGGTGAACCCCCTGCCGCGGACGGTTTCGGCGAGTCGGCCGCCGCCGCTCCGCGATGGGAACCGGTGCTGCACTCCCCCACGCCCACCGCCGAGCCGTTGCCCTGGCCGGCGCTGCTGGTGGCCGA
>DAIOVT010000184.1:0-7439 GCA_036758885.1 Kineosporiaceae bacterium | reverse complement strand
GGTGGCCGGCAGTCCGATGGCCTCGAACGAGTGGTCGACGCCGCCGTCGGTGAGTTCGAGGACGGTGGCGACCGCGTCGGCGCCCGACGCGTCGACCGTGTCGGTGGCCCCCAAGGCGCGCGCGAGGTCGAGTTTCGAGGCGACCCGGTCGACCGCGATCACCCGGCTCGCCCCGGCCAGCCGCGCGGCCTGCACGATGCTGAGACCCACTCCCCCGCAACCGATCACGGCCACCGTCGCGCCCGGGCGGACGCCGGCGGTGTTGAACACCGCCCCGGTACCGGTGAGGACGGCGCAGCCGAGCAGGCAGGCCAGGTCCAGGGGGATGCCGTCCGGCAGTCTGGCGATCGAGTTCTGGTGCACCAGAACCTGTTCGGCGAAGGTGCCGAGCTCGCGCAGTTGATGGATCTCGCGTCCGCCGATGCTCAGCCGCGGCGGTTCGCCGGCGGTCCGGCGGGGTCGCACGGTGCAGAGGTTGGGCCTGCCCCGCAGGCAGTACCGGCACAGGCCGCAGAAGAGCGAGACGCAGGTCGCGACCCGGTCCCCGGGCCTGACGTAGTCGACCCGATCCCCCACGGCCGCAACCACTCCGGAGCCCTCGTGCCCCAGCACGATCGGTCCGGGGACGTCGATGGCGCCCTCGACGTAGAGCAGGTCGCTGTGACACACCCCGGTGGCGGCCACGGTGATCAGCACCTCGTCCGGGCCCGGCTCGTCGATGTCGACGTCGACGATGTCGAGCTTGCCGACCGACTGCAGTACCGCGGCGCGCATCAGGCCTCGCCCTCGGTCTCGATCCCGCAGGCGTCGGCGAGCCAGCCGAGCACCCGGTCGACCTCGTCGGCGGTCTCGGCCACCTTCGAGATGTAGATCTTCACGTCGGTGATGCCGATCTCCCGCAGGCTCTCGATCTCGGACCGCAGCAGGGCCGGATCGTTCGTCCGGTACGACTGCTGGACGACGGACTCCGCGGCCGGGGTGCGGATCACGGCGGTGGCCGGGTCACGGCCGGCTGCCTCGAACGCCTGGTGAAGCAGTTTCACCCCGTCCGCCAGGCCGTCGCGATGGGCGTCCATCGGGTTCCAGCCCTCGGCCAGCTTCGCCACCCGGGCGGCCAGCCTCGCGGTCGGCGGACCGGCGACGAGCACCGGGATGCCGCTCGGCCGGGCGGGTTTCGGGAAGCACCAGGCGTCGGCGAAGGAGACCGTCGGGGAGTCGAAAGTCGCCGGCGTCCGGGTCCACAGGGCGCGGCAGGCACCGATGGTGTCCTCCATCCGCGCGGTACGTCCGGTGAAGGGGACGCCGGCCGAGTCGAACTCCGACTGCAGCCAGCCGGCCCCCACCCCCAGTCGCAGCCGGCCGGCGGACAGGTTGTCCAGGGTGGCCGCTGCCTTGGCGATCACGGCGGCGGGACGCAGCGGCGCCACCAGGATGCTCGTGGTCAGGTGGATCCGACTGGTCCGGGCGGCGACCGCGGCCAGCACGACGAACGGGTCGGGCCAGGCGGAGTCGAGTTCCCAGCGCCAGCCGCCGGCCGGGTAGTTGCCGTTGTCCGGGGAGAGCAGCACGTGGTCCGGGCAGTCGAAGTCGAAGAACCCCCACCGCTCCGCGGCCTCCGCGTGCGTCAGCAGGTCGGCGACGCCGTTGGGGCAGAGCTCGTCACCCGCACGCAGCGAGATGCCGATCACCGGACCCACCGCGTTGCGCTGGCGACCGGTCAGGGTCTCCGCCCCGGGGGTGAGGGTGTCGCTCATGATCTGTCCTTCCTCGGTTCGTCGTCGGACCGGGATCGCTGCGGACGCCTCACAGCTCACCACAGGCGCCCGCTAAGTGTAACTAATATTGCAATAGTTAGATGATTTAGAGGTGCTCCGCGTGGTCCGGATGAGCGATCGCCATCAGCGCCTGCCGCCGATCCGCCAGGCCGAGGCCGCGCAGGTCGGCGACGCCGAACTCGGTGACCACCAGATCGACGCCCGATCTCGGGGTGGTGACCACCCCGTCGTCCAACCGCCGGACGATCCGGGATCTGCGCCCCCCGCCGGCCGTCGACGGCAGCACCAGGATGGACCGCCCACCCGCGGAGAGCTGGGCGCCGCGCAGAAGATCCACCTGTCCACCGACCGCACCCAGGTAGCGATCGCCGGCCACCTCGGCGTTGACCTGTCCGGTGAGGTCGATCTGCACGGCCGAGTTCATCGCCACCAATCCCGGCACCCCGGCCAGCACGTCCGGCCGGCTCAGCTGTGACGGGGCCCGGAACCGGACCTTCGGCGAGCTGCCGAGAAACCCGTACAGCTCCGCGGAACCGGCGGCGCTGCCGACCACCACACTGCCGGGCGAGCCGCTCAGCGCCCCGCCGGCGTCCAGGTCGAGCAGCCAGTCACCGGCCAGCGGAGAGTGCACCCGCAACTCGCGGCGTCCGGCCAGCAGACCGGCGACCACCGCCGGCACCGAGCCGATACCCAGTTGCAGGGTCGCGCCGTCCGGAACCAGCCGGGCGGCGTGTGCCGCGATCGCCCGGGACGTCGCGTCGGGCACGGCGCCGGGGATCTGCGGCAGTTCGCGGGAGACGGCCAGCGTCGCGGCGAACCTCGCCGCCGGAACGCGCGGGCCGTCCGTCACCGGCATCCGGTCGTTGACCTCGGCGACGACCAGCCGCGCCTCCTCGATCAGTTCGGCGGTGAAGTCGACGCCGATCCCCAGGCTGTGCATCCCGTCGGCGTCGGCCGGCGCCACCTGGATCAGCAGCACCAGCCGGTCACCGGCCGCGTGCCGCAGCTGCGCCGCGACGTCCGCGTAGTTCACCGGCCAGATGTCCAGCACGCCCGCCTCCTGCAGCGGTGCCAGCGTGCCCATCGCCCCGTAGGAGGCCAGCCGGGTGCGGCGGGCGAACCCGGCCGTGGCCACACCCGAGTAGCTGATCCCCATGAAGGCACGGCAGTCGGTCAGCTCGTCCTGGCGGGCGATCAACTCGGTGAGCAGACCGACCGGTTCGGCGACGCCCTGGCCGGCGACGACGAAGTCCCCCGGCCTGAGCAGCTCCACGAAAGAGGTCATGCCGCGCCGTCCGGTCGTTTCATGGACAGCCCGGCACGGGCCGCCTCGACGACGAGCTCGTCCCGCTGGTTGTAGCCGCGGTGGACCACCTGGATGATTCCGGCCTCGGGCCGCGACCGGGACTCGCGTTTGGACACGATCTCGGTCTCGGCGCGCAACGTGTCACCGATGAAGACCGGATTCGGGAACGTGATCCGGTCGAAGCCGAGGTTCCCGTACGAGGTGCCGGCGAAGAGGTCTGTCACGCTCAGCCCCATCACCAGGCCGAGGGTGAAGACGCTGGTCACCAGCTGCCGTTTGTACGGCGTGGTCCTCGCGTACTCGGCGTCCAGGTGCAGCGGGGCCGGGTTCATCGACAGCGCCGTGAAGAACAGGTTGTCGGTCTCGGTCACCGTGCGGCCACCGGCATGGCGGTAGGTCCGGCCGACCTCGTACTCCTCGAACCACAGTCCGGCCATCAGTGTCGCCTCCTCGAGTCGGGTGGGTCAGTACGAGCGCGGCAGCCCGAGCACCTGGGTGGCCAGGTAGGCCAGCACCAGCTCGTTGGACAGCGGCGTGATCCGCAGCAGCCGGACCTCGCGCCAGTACCGCTCCACCGCGTACTCGGTCGTGTAGCCGTAGCCGCCGTGCACCTGCATCGCCCGGTCGGCGGCCCGGAAGCCGGCGTTGGACGCCAGGAACTTGGCCGAGTTCGCCTCCCGGCCGCACGGTTCGCCGCGGTCGTACTTCCACGACGCCTTGCGCACCATCAGTTCCGCGGCGTCCAGCTCGGCGAGCGACTCGGCGAGCGGGAACTGGATGCCCTGGTTCTTCCCGATCGGCCGGTCGAAGACGACCCGCTCCCTGGCGTAGGCGGTGGCCCTGGCCAGCGCCGCGCGGCCGATGCCCAGGCACTCGGCGGCGACCAGGATCCGCTCCGGGTTGAGTCCGTCGAGCAGACAGCGGAAGCCGTTGCCCTCCTCGCCGACCAGGTCCTCGTCCGGCACGAAGAGGTCGTCGATGAAGACCAGGTTGGTGCTCACGGCGTTGCGGCCCAGTTTCGGAATCGGCTGCAGGGTCACGTGTTCCGGGTCCGGCTTCGCGAAGAGCAGGGTCATCCCGTCGGTCGGGCGCTGCACCTGGTCGCGGGGTGTGGTCCGGCAGATCAGCAGGATGCGGTCGGCCTCGGCCGCCCGGGAGATGAAGGTCTTCCGGCCGGTGACCCGGTACCCGCCGGGAACCTTGGTCGCGACCGTGCTGATCCGCGTCGTGTCGGAGCCGGCGTCCGGTTCGGTGATGCCGAAGGCGACGGCCAGCTCACCGGTCGCGGCCCGGGGCAGGAACCGCTGCTGCATCGCCCGGGACCCGTGTTTCACCAGCGGCAGCAGGCCGAAGAGGCCGACATGGATCGTCGTGCAGGCGTTGAGCGCGCCGCCCGCGGCGGCCACCTCCTCCATCAGGATCGAGGCCTCGGTGACGCCGGCGCCCGAGCCGCCGAACTCCTCGGGGATGCACAGTCCGAGCAGGCCCGAGGACGCGAACAGGTCGTAGAACTCCTGCGGGAACCGGTGCTCCGCATCGCAGGCCGCCCAGTACCGGTCGTCGAACCGGCTGCACATCGTGCGGACCAGGTCGCGAAGGTCGCGGTGCTCGTCGAGCTCGGTGAACTCCACCTCGAGCCTCTCTCGTCGTCGGGTGGCCGATGGCCTGCTGCTGTGGGCTGTGTGAATCAGGTGATGTAAGTGGTCAGGGTGCCCAGCCCGGCGGCCCTCAGCTCGACCACGTCGCCGCCCGTCAGCCAGCGGGCTCCCTCGCGCTCCAGGGCGAGCAGTTCGATCACGCAGCCGGTCGGCACGGTGCCCGATCCGGCCACGTCGCCCGCTCCGACGCAGGAGCCCCGGGAGGCGTGGCTGAGCGCCTCGCCCAGGTCGAAGTGCATGGCGGCGCAGTCGCCGGTGGACCAGCGGCTGCCGTTGACCCAGGCCTCGAGAACGAGTTCGGGACGGCGCCTGGTCCCGGGCAGCTCGTCCGGCGTGACCAGCGCGGGCCCGAGCACCGTGCCGAAGTCCTTGCTCTTGCTCGGCCCCAGGCCGATCGGGTGCTCCGCGCGCTGCCGGTCCCGCAGCGACAGATCGTTGAGCAGGGTGAACCCCGCGATCGCCTCGGCCGCCTCGTCGGGGCCGGCGTCGCGCAGCTCGCGGCCGACCACCACGCCCAGTTCCAGCTCATAGTCGGCCCAGGCGCCGGCGGGCACCGGCACCCCCGTGCGGTCACCGCAGACGGTGTGCGGATTGCCGAAGTAGAACGCCGGGGCGGCGTACCAGGCCTCGGGCACGCTACGGCCGCGTGGCCGCAGCGCGTTGGCCAGGTGGTCCTCGAACAGCATGAAGTCCCGCAGGGCAGGCGGACGTCGGATCGGCGGGCGCGGCCGGACGCTTCTCCAGGCCACGGGCGGGCCCTCCGGCTCCGGCGGCAGATCGCCCATCGCCAGCGCCACGACCGCCGTGTCGGAGGGCGTGCCGTCCGGTACCCGGACCGGCTGCACCGTGCCGTCGTCCACCATGACACCGACCCGGGGGATCCCCGGCGCCTCGTCGAACTGGACGATCCTCATGCCGTCGGCACCCGGGGTCCCTCGCCGCCGCTCTCCCGGGCGGCCAACCGCACCACACCCTCGGCGGCCAGCCGGTCGATCATGTCCGGCGAGTAACCCAGCTCGGCGAGCACCTCGACGCTGTGCTCGCCGAGCCGCGGCGGCGGGCCGCTGATCTCCGCGGGAGTCTGCGAGAACTGCAGCACCGGGGCCAGCTGCGGCACGGTGCCCGCGGTCGGGTGCTCGACGCTGGTCACCAGCCCGGTCTTGACGACGTGCTCGTGTGCCATGAGTTCGGCGAAGGACAGCACCGGCCCGAACAGCACGTGCTCGGCGCGGAACCGCTCCTGCCACTGCGCGGTCGTCCGGGTCACGGTGATCTCCTCGAGCAACGGGTACAGCTCGGGACGGCGGGCCACCCGGTCCGCGTTGGTCGCGAAGCGGACGTCGTCCACCAGGTCGGGGCGTTCGATCGCGGCGCAGAACCTCGGCCAGGCCTCGCCGGCACCCCATACCCCGGCGACCATGTAGCCGTCCGCGGTACGGAACACGTTGTACGGGGCGACGGCGCTGTGGCCCCCGCCGAGCCGCTGGGGCTCCTCGCCGCTCGCCCAGAACATCGCCAGCCGGGTGGTCAGCGCGGCCATCAGCGAGTGCATCATCGAGATCTCCACACGCTGCCCGCCGCCGGACCGCTCCCTGGCCAGCAGCCCCAGCAGCACCGCCTGCATGACCTGCATGGCACCCGCGTAGTCGGCGATCGGGGCCCCGACCAGCAGTGGTGGGCCGTCGATCTCGCCGGTCACCGTCATCAGGCCGGACATCGCCTGCACCACCGGGTCGGTGGCCGGCCAGGCCTCGAGCGGGCCGCGCCCGAAGCCGGTCACCGAGATGTAGATCAGCCGGGGGTTGATCTTGCGGAGCACCTCGTACCCGAGCCCCATCGACTCGGCGACACCGGGCCGGTAGTTCTCCACGAACACGTCGCTCTCGGCGGCCAGCTCGAGCACGATCTTGATCGCCTCAGGCCGGCGCAGGTCCAGGGCGAGGCTGCGTTTGCCCCGGTTCCACATCAGGAACAGCGCGTTCTCGTCGCCGTGCCGCGCGGTGCCGGTGTCCCGGCTCGGGTCCCCGGAACGTGCCGACTCGACCTTGATCACGTCCGCGCCGTGGTCGGTGAGCAGGGCGGTGGCGTAGGGGCCGGACATGTGCCGGGTCAGGTCCAGGATGCGGACGCCGCTCAGCGCCTTCACCGGACGACGTCCGAGGGATCGAGCGCGGACAGGCCGATCTCGCTGAGGATCTGCGCGGACTGCTCGCCGATGCCCGGTGGCGGCGACAGCGGTGCGAGGGCCTCGGCGCGTGACCCGTCGGGGTTGAGGTGCAGCTGCACCGGGCTCGCCGTTACCCGCACCGCCTGGTCGCCGACGGCGGTCTCCCGCATCAGATCGTTCTCGGCCGCGTGTTCGCTCGCCAGCGCCTCGGCGACGGACAGCACCGGCGCGAACGGGATCTCGGCCGCCGTCAGCGCGGCGGTCCAGTGATCACGGGTGGCCGTGGCGATCCGCCCGGCGATCTGGTCGTACTCGCCGTCGTAGCCGTAGTCCATGCCGCTGTTCTCGCGGTTCCAGTCGCCGCGCCCGGCCGCTGCCGCGGGCAGCCCGATCAGCGGGCAGAACCGCCGCCAGAACTTCTCCTCCAACGGGCAGACCAGCAGCGGCAGCCCGTCCGAGGTCCGGTAGATGGCGTACCGGGGGCCCAGTTCGCGGTAGTCGGGCCAGGGATGTCCGAGGTTGGCGAGATCGTT
>DAIOVT010000183.1:0-7448 GCA_036758885.1 Kineosporiaceae bacterium | reverse complement strand
ACTCGATCTGCACGACGTGGGGGGTGGTCGAACGGAATTGTCTCCCGTGGCCACCGCTTCGCCGCGGGAGATCGTCGCACTCGCCCAGACCGGCCGGACAAGCAACAGGAGGACCCGGTGGCCCGACACGGATCGGCCGCAGCTGATCAGCAAGGCCTTGGCGCCGTGTCCTCCGGCCCGGTTCGGGGCGGGCCCTCGACCTGGCCCATCCGTCGCAAGCTCGCCGCGCTGGTCACGGTGCCGACCCTGCTCGCCATGGGCCTCATCGGCACCATGCTGGTCAGCTCCTTGTTCAACTGGCGCTCCGCCGAGAAGGCCGACACCGCCGCGACGGCCCTGACCGCCACCACCAGCGTGCTCACCTCGGCCGATCTCGAACTGCAGGCGGCCTATGCCGTCCGGTTGAACAACCAGGACGCCGAGCAGCAGTTCACCCAGCGGCAGAGGGCCACCGACCAGAGCCTTGCCGCCCTGATGGCCACGATCAAGAACGCCCCGGACGGCGGCTGGTCGGCGCAGACCGCGCAGCGGATCAACGATCTCTCCACGGTGACCAAGCTGGTCGCCGACGGTCGCGCGATGGTCGCCAAGACCCAGGGTGACCAGAGCCTGAGCGCGGCCACCGTGGCGCAGGCCTACGAGGTCGCCGCCCAGCCGGTGCGACTGCTCAGCACCGCGCTCACCAACGAACTCGGCTCGCAGACGCCGAACCCGCGCACCGTCGACGCGACCACCGTGGTCACCGCGATGTCGGCGACCTCGGGCCGGGCCTCGCAGGAGATCGTGCTGCTCACCAACGCGCTGCTGGCCCAGATCGCCCGCCCGGCCATGGTCAGCGAGATCGAGGAGGCGGCGTCCGGGCAGTTGGCCCTGATCGACCTCGCCTACGCCCACGCCACCCCCGAGCAGCAGCGCCAGCTCACCCAGATCCGCGCCCTCGACTACTCGATGTCGACCGCCCGCGGGATCGGGATCGAGGCGGCCAGCGAGGGGCAGGGCACCACCAAGAACGCGGTCACCCCCGAGGCACAGCAGCAGGCCACCGCCTTCACCCAGATCGCCGGCAAGCGTCTGCAGCAGATCGACACACTGGTCAACGAGACCGCGTCCGACCTGCGCTCGCAGACCTCGAGCGACGCCCGGGCGGCGCTGCTTCGGCTGGTCGGCCTGGCCGGTCTCGGCCTGCTCAGCGTCGCGCTGATCTCGCTGCTGGTCTCCTCGCTGTCGCGGTCGATCTCGGCACCGATGCGCCGGCTGCGCAGCGGCGCCGTCGACGCCGCGACCGTGCGTCTGCCCGCCGCGGTGCGGCAGATCGAGCGGGAAGGCCCGGAGGCCGTCGTCGACGTGCCGCCGGTGCTGCCGGTCGAGGCCAAGGTCGGCCCGGAGATCCGTGAGGTCGCCCAGGCCCTGGACGGACTGACCGGCGAGGCGGTGCGCCTGGCCACCTCGCAGGTGCGGCTGCGGCAGTCCCTCGACGAGGCGTTCGTGAGCATGTCGCGGCGCAGCCAGTCGATGGTCGAGAAGCAGCTGGCCATCATCGACGAGCTGGAGAGCACCGAGGAGGACGCCGAACAGCTGCGCAACCTGTTCCGGCTGGACCACCTGGCCGCCCGGATGCGCCGTTACAACGACAACCTGCTGGTGCTGGCCGGTTCCTCGGTGCGTACCCGCAGCACGGCGCCGGTCGCGGTGGCCGACGTGTTCCGGGCCGCCACCTCGGAGATGGAGCAGTACGAGCGGGTCCGGCTGCAGCCGCTGTCCGGCGCCTCGGTGGCCGGTGCCGCCGCGGGTGGCCTGATCCACCTGCTCGCCGAACTGCTCGACAACGCCGCCATGTACTCCCCGCCCACCTCCCCGATCGTGCTGTCCGCGGCCTACACCCCGGACGGCGGCCTGCGCATGGAGGTCACCGACTCCGGCGTCGGCATCCCGGCGACCGAACTGGCCGAGCTCAACGCCCGGCTCGCCAACCCGGGCACCATCGACATGCAGGTGCCCTCCCGGATGGGTCTGTACGTGGTGGCCCGGCTGGCCCAGCGCGGCGGCTTCACCGTGCAGCTCTCGCCGCGGGCACAGCAGGTGGCGGGCACCGTCGCCGAGGTCACCATCCCGAAGTCGCTGGTGCTCGGCGCACCGACCGGCCCGCTGGCGACCGTCGGCGAGATGCCGGCCAGCCCGGCCGGCCTGTCCGACCTGCCCCGGCTGCCCTCGCAGAAGCCGGCGCCCGCACCGGTCGCCCGGTCGACCCGGGACGACGCCCTCACCGGCGGACCGGCGCCGATCACCGCCGAGTCCGGCGCGGCGCTGCCGCGCACCGGGCCGATCAACCCGAACCTGGCCCATCCGGTGCGGCCGTTCGAACCCGCCGTCGACCGCACCGCGCCCGAGCCCGTCGTCGACCGCACGGTCAGCGAACCCGGGAGCCCCGACGGCGCGGACGACACCGAGGGCACCGAGTCCGCCGGCAAGCCGTCGACCGCCTTCCCGGAACCGCCGCTGCGTCCGGTGCCCGGGCACTCCGCGCAGCCGGAGGTCTCCGGCACCAAGCCGTCCAGCGGCCTGCCCACGCGGCGTCCGGGAGCGGCCCTGAGCGGTGGCCCGCTGGCCGCGCTGGCCGGGCGCAACAAGCCCACCGAGCCGGTGGCCCCGGTCGCGCCGCCCCCGCCGTCCGCCCCGGTGCAGCAGCCCGAGCCCGCCTCGGCGTCCCTCGACCTGCCCCGGCGTGCGCCCGGTGCCACCCATCGTGGCGCCACCCCGTTCGCCGACCCGCAGACCGGTCAGCCGGCCGCCGGATCGGCCCCGGGATCGGTGGGCGCCTTCGAGGTCCGTCCGGATCAGAGCACCAGCTTCCCGGCGCGTCCGGCGGGGCCCCCCGGGAAGCGTCCGGGGGCGCGTCCGTTGCCGGTGCGCGCACCGGGACAGCCGGGTGGCGGCCCGGCCGTGGGTACCTCGGCGACCGCCGCGGTGGCCGCTGCGGCAGCCGCCCGCAGCCGCCCGGCCGTGGCCGGGTCGGGTCTGTTCGCGACCACCGGCCCGGCCCCCGAGACCGGTGGCTCCAAGCACCCCGGAGCACCGGCCGAGGCCGGTCAGGGCCACGCTCAGGTCGTTGCGCCGACCGGCTTGCTGGGCGACGTCCCGCCGACCGGCCTGCGTGGCGACGTCCCGCCGCCGCCCGACGCCACCCGGCCGCAGGGCACGCCGATGCCCTCGGCGCTGCCCCCGGTGCCCGAGCCTCCCTCGACGGCGGGTGCGGGCAGTGGCCCCGGCGACAACGCCGAGCCCTCCTGGCAGTGGCCGCCGACGGCTCAGCCGCAACCGTCGGCCGAGGCGTTCGAGAAGCCCGAACCGCTGGCCCCGCTCGCGCCGCTGCAGTCCTCCGACCCGGGCGGGTCGAACGGCGACACCACCCCGATCTTCGACTCGATCTCGGTGTGGTTCGCCGACGACGCGTCCGCCGCGCGGGCCCGGCCCAGCCAGCCGATCCAGGTGATCGACCTACGGGCCCCCGGCCAGCCGCCGGCCCCGGGCGAGACCGCCAACGGCAGCAACGGCCGTCAGGACGTCGCCGAGACCCTCACGGACGGCGCGTCCGCCGCGCCGATGCCGAGCGAGGGCGCCGCGGCCGCCGAGGCGTCCCGGATCGACCAGTTCCGCCCTGACCAGTTCCGCCCTGACCAGTCCGGCGCAGACCAGGGCCGCATGGATCAGTCCCGGTCCGACCAGTCCCGCGAGCAGTCCAAGATGACGCCCGGACGCTGGGCGAGCCTGGGTGACCAGCGCTGGATCGCGGCGAACGCCCGGGCCGCCGCGGCACCCGAAGTGGCAGGGAACACAACCGAGGGGCTGCCCCGGCGGCGTCCAGGTGCCAACCTGCTTCCGTCGGCCGCAGCTGCGGCCGGCACCCCCACAGTCACGGCGAGCCCGCCGGCCCGGGCCACCGACGCCGAGTCCGTACGGGGACGGCTCGGCAGCTACCAGCGCGGTCTGGCCTCTGCACGACGGGCCCGGCACCTGCCGGGTTCGGCCGAGGACCGCGCGTTGTTCGACAGCGAGGCCGGCAGCACTTCGGGTCGTCAAGGAGGAGATTCGTGAGCGTGGGTACCGGAGCCGACGTCGCCTGGCTGGTCGACGGGTTCACCCAGCGAGTGCCGGGCGTGGCACATGCGGCGGTCGTCTCGGCGGACGGGCTGCTGATGGCAAGTTCCGCGGGCCTGCCGCGGGACCGGGCCGATCAGTTGTCCGCCGTCGCCTCGGGCCTCGGCAGCCTCACCAACGGTGCGGCGCTGTGCTTCTCCGCGGGAAGCGTCGTGCAGACCGTCGTCGAGATGCAGGGCGGCTTTCTGCTGCTGATGGCCATCTCGGACGGGTCCTGGCTGGCGGTGCTCGCCTCACCGTCGTCGGACATCGGCCTGGTGGGCTATGAGATGACCTTGCTCGTGGACCGCGTCGGGGACCATCTCTCCCCCGAACTGCGTCACTCCGCGAACAACTGGTCGGGATGAGGACAGCCCACTCATGGCCAGTCAGGAGAAACCCGGCGGTTCGGGGCCGCCGTCCGCCGCGAACGGGGTCAATCGGCGTGTGCGCCGCGACACCGGGGTGAGCTGGGCGAACGGGGACCGGAAACCTGGCGACCTGGGGATCGGCGAACGCAGCATCGAGACCGGTCCGATGACCGCTCTCACCGAGGACTGGATGGAACGCGCCCGGCGCGAGGCCGAATCGACGGTCAAGTGGGAGCCGGGCGCCGACGACGAGGGCGAGAGCGTCAGTGGGGCGACCCCTGCGCTGGTGCGTCCCTACGCGCGCACCGGGGGGCGCACGAAACCGGTCCGGGACCTCGATCTGGAGGCCCTGGTCCATGCCACGGTGGCGGGCAAGGAGGCCTCGACCGGACCGTGGCTGAATCCGGAGCACATGAGCATCATCGAGATGTCCAGCGGTACGGTGTCCGTCGCCGAGATCGCCGCTCGTCTCGTGGTGCCTATCGGGGTTGCTCGAGTGATCATCGCTGACATGGTCGACCTGGGGTTGGTCGAGGTCATGAAGACCTCCGCACGCGAGGGCGACGAACGTAATCCTGATTTCCTGAGGAGGGTGCTCAGTGGCCTTCAGCGGCTCTGAGGTACGGCCTACCCGCTCCACAAAGATCGTCATCTCGGGCGGATTCGGAGCCGGGAAGACCACCTTCGTCGGAGCGGTCTCCGAGATCGTCCCGCTGCGTACCGAAGCGGTGATGACCGCTGCGAGCGCCGCGGTCGACGACCTCTCGGCCACCCCGAACAAGACCACCACCACGGTGGCGATGGACTTCGGCCGGATCTCGATCGACGAGCAACTGGTGCTCTACCTGTTCGGCTCGCCGGGACAGAACCGGTTCTGGTTCATGTGGGACGACCTGGTGCGCGGTGCCATCGGCGCCATCGTGCTGGTCGACACCCGCCGGCTGGAGGACTGCTTCGGTCCGGTGGACTTCTTCGAGGCCCGCGGGCTGCCGTTCATCGTGGCGATCAACGCCTTCGACGGGAAGATCCCGCACGACCCTCAGTCGGTGCGTGAGGCCCTGTCGCTGAGCAACGAGACGCCGGTGATCGTCTGTGACGCCCGGGACCGGGAGTCGGCCAAGAAGGCCCTGATCGAGGTTGTCGAGCACGCCCTGCGCACCTGGTCGCAGATGGCACAGCCGAGTCCGGCCGGCTGCTAGGACCTCACCGCGCCGCGCACCACCGCCTGACCGCCTCACCGCACCCTCGGGATCCGGTCCCGCGGAACGGGTACCGCGACCTGAAGGACCTGACAATGACTGTGGCGCCGCCCCCTCGGGGACGGCGCCACAGTCGTTTGGCGTTGGGCCGGACGACGGGGGTCAGGCCCCGGCCGCTGCCGGCACCTCGTCGTGCATCGCCGATCCGCGACGCTTCGAGACCGTCACCGAGGCGACGATCACGGCGACCGCGACCAGCGAGATGCCGAGCCTGACGGCAAGGTTGTCCGACTGCTGCACGATCGCCGGAGCGATCAACACCGCAACCAGGTTCATCACCTTGATCAGCGGGTTGATCGACGGGCCCGCGGTGTCCTTGAACGGGTCACCGACGGTGTCACCGATGATGGTGGCCTCGTGGGCGGACGAGCCCTTGCCGCCGTGGTTGCCGTCCTCGACGAGCTTCTTGGCGTTGTCCCAGGCACCACCGGAGTTGGCCAGGAACACCGCCATCAGCACACCGGAGCTGATCGCCCCGGCCAGGTAGCCGGCCAGTGCACCGACACCGAGGCCGAAGCCGACCGCGATCGGCGCCATCGCCGCGAGCAGACCAGGAGTTGCCAACTCTCGCAACGAGTCTCGGGTACAGATGTCGACCACCTTGCCGTACTCGGGCTTGGCGGTTCCCTCCATGATCCCGGGGATCTCGCGGAACTGGCGGCGCACCTCGTACACGATCGCGCCGGCCGCACGGGTCACGGCGTCGATCGCCAGACCCGAGAACAGGAACACCACCGAGGCGCCGATGATCAAGCCGACCAGCACGTTCGGCGAGACCACCTGGTAGGCGTTGACCGCGTCCTGCGCGGTCTTGCCGGCCTCGGCCAGCGCCGTGGTCACCGCGTCGTTGTACGAACCGAACAGCGCGGTAGCGGCAAGCACCGCCGTGGCGATCGCGATGCCCTTGGTGATCGCCTTCGTGGTGTTGCCGACGGCGTCGAGCTCGGTGAGGATCTGCGCGCCCTCGCCGTCGACGTCACCGCTCATCTCGGCGATGCCCTGAGCGTTGTCGGAGACCGGCCCGAAGGTGTCCATGGCCACGATCACGCCGACCGTGGTGAGCAGTCCGCAGCCGGCCAGGGCGATCAGGAACAGGGCCAGGATCACCGAACCGCCACCGAGCAGGTAGGCGGCGAACACGGCTGCGGCGATGGTGAGCGCGGTGTAGACGGCCGATTCCAGGCCCACGCCGATGCCCGACAGGACGACGGTGGCCGCGCCGGTCAGCGACGTGCGTGCGACGTTCTGGGTGGGGGGCGAGTCGGTGCCGGTGAAGTAGCCGGTCAGCCAGAGGATGACCCCGGCCAGCAGGATGCCCAGGGCGACGGCCCCGATCGCGAGCAGACGCGGGTCGCCGTCCAGGGAGGCCATGTCCTGGCTGATCCCGCTCAGACCGCTGAAGCTGCTGGGCAGATAGACGAACGCGGCGATCGCGCAGAGCACGGCCGAGATCACTGCCGACAGGTAGAACCCACGGTTGATCGCCTTGAGCCCGCTCTCTCCCGGACGCGGCTTGGTCAGGTAGACACCGAGCGCGGCGGTGACGGCGCCCAGGGCCGGAACGATCAGCGGGAACACCAGACCCTCGGTGCCGAACGCGGCCTTGCCCAGGATCAACGCCGCGACCAGGGTCACCGCGCAGGACTCGAAGAGGTCGGCTGCCACGCCCGCGCAGCCACCGACG
>DAIOVT010000182.1:0-7533 GCA_036758885.1 Kineosporiaceae bacterium | reverse complement strand
GGCATGCGTGATTCTCCTTGCCTCAGTAGCGATTCGGGATCGGGCCGGCAGTTGCTCAGGCCCGGATCCGTGCGTTCTCGGGGTCGAACAGGGGGGTCGCACCGGCCACGGCCACCTTCACCGGGAAGCGGCTGCCCAGGTACTGCACCGACAGGTCGGTGCCCTCCACCGCCTGCTCGGGCGGCAGGTAGGCGAGCAGCAGGTGCTTGCCCACCGACGGGCCCGAACCGGCGCTGGTGACGTAGGGGCGTCGTCCGTGACCGTCGATCAGCACCTCGCCGCCGGGGCCGAGGATCGGCTCACCGCCGAGCATGTAGCGGGCGATGCCGTTGCGGTCGGTGTGGTCCTCGACGGTCAGCGTGCAGAGCACCGTCTTCGGGTCCGTCTCGCGCTGGGCAAGGTAGGCCTCGCGGCCGATGAAGTCGGCCTCCTTGACCTTGGGCCGGGCCATGCCCGCCTCGACGATGCTGCGTTCGGCGTCGAGCTCGGCGCCGTAGGCGCGGTAGCCCTTCTCCAGCCGGCCGGTGGTGCCGTAGACGCCGATGCCGCAGGGCACCAGACCGTCGCCGTCGCCCACCTCGAGCAGCCGGCTCCACAGCCGGGCACCGGACTCGATCGGCACGTAGAGCTCCCAGCCGAGCTCGCCGACGTAGGAGATCCGGGAGGCGAGCACCTGCAGCCCGGCGGCCTCGATCTCGCGGCAGGTGCTGAACTTGAACCCGGTGTGCGAGATGTCGTCGTCGGTCAGCTTGCCGAGGATGTCGCGGGCCTTCGGCCCCCACAGCCCGACCGTCGTCCACGAGGAGGTCAGGTCGACCACGTCGACGCCCTCGCCGGCGTTGTCGCGGAACCACTTCCGGTCGGCGTTGCCGTGCGCGCCACCGGTGACCACGCGGAAGTGGTTCTCGCCCAACCGCATCACGGTCAGGTCGGCCTTGAAGCCGCCGCTCGGTGCCAGCACCGGGGTGTAGACGACGCGGCCGACCGGCACGTCCATGTTCAGCGCGCAGATGCGCTGGACGGCGGCGAAGGCGCCCGGCCCGGCCAGGTCGAAGACCGAGAACGCGGTGAGGTCGAACAGGCCGGCCCGCTCGCGCATCGCCAGGTGCTCGGCGTTGATGATCGGCGACCACCAGCGCGAGTCCCACTCCGCCGTCCGCGGCATCAGCTGTTCGGCGCTGTAGTCGGCGAGCAGGCGCTCGTTGCTCGCGTACCAGAACGGCCGCTCCCAGCCCGCGGTCTCGAAGAACATCGCGTCGAGCGACCGCTCGGAGGCGTTCATCGGCGAGAGCCGGACCTCGCGGTCGGAGGACCACTGCTCGCCCGGGTGCACGATGCCGTAGGTCTTGTTGAAGGCCTCCGAGGTGCGCGCGACGATGTGGTTGCGGGTCCTCTGGTGCGGGTAGAACCGGGCGATGTCGCTGTGGTGGGCGTCGATCTCGCTCTCGCCCTCGACCATCCACTCGGCCACCAGCCGGCCGACGCCCGGGCCCTCCTTGACCCAGACCGCGGCCGCCGACCAGAACCCGGCGACCTCCGGCGACTCACCGAGCACCGGGTAACCGTCGGGGGTCAGCGAGAGCAGCCCGTTGATCGCGTAACGGATTCCGGCAGAGGGGTTTCCGAGCAGTTCGGGCATGATCTCGAGGGCCTGCTCGAGCTGCGGGTCGAAGTCGTCGGAGGTGAACGGCAGCTCGGTGGGGGAGAGCGCGGCCTGCTCGATCGAGGGGATCTCCTCGGCGCGGTACAGGATCGGCCGGTGCGCGTACGAGCCGACCTCCATGTCGGAGCCGTGCTGGCGCTCGTAGCAGAAGGTGTCCATGTCGCGGATGATCGGGAAGGAGATCTCCCCGGGGATCGCCGCGAGTTCGGGCAGTGGGCCCACCGAGATCATCTGGTGGACGGCGGGGGTCAGTGGGATGTGCGCGCCGGCCATCTTGGCGATCTTCGGCGACCAGACGCCGCAGGCGACGACGACCGTCTCGCACTCGATGTCGCCCTTGTCGGTGCGCACCCGCACCACCCGGCCGTTCTCGACGTCGATGCCGGTCACCTCGGCGTTGGCCACCGTGGTCAGGGCGCCCATCTCGACGGCGCGCTCACGCATGATCGTGCCGGCCCGCACCGACTCGACGACGCCGACGGACGGCGTCCAGAACGCCCCGACGATGATGTCGGGGTCGAGGAACGGGACCTTCTCCTGCACCTGTTTCGGGGTGACGATCTCGGAGTCGATACCCCAGGCGATCGAGGAGGTCATCCGGCGTTCGAGTTCCTGCATGCGGGCCTCGGTGCGGGCCACCTCGTAGCCGCCGGACTCGGTGAACACACCCAGTTCCTTGTACTGGCGCACCGAGTCGAGGGTGATGTCGGTGAACTCGCGGGAGTGGTCGACCGGGAAGATGAAGTTCGAGGCGTGACCGGTGGAGCCGCCGGGGTTGGGCAGCGGACCCTTGTCGATCTGCACCAGATCGCGCCAGCCGAGCCGGGCGAGGTGGTAGGCCACGCTGTTCCCGACGATTCCCGAGCCGATGACGACGCAGCGCGCCCGGGTCGGCGTGTCACTCATGGTGGAGGCCTCTCTGAAGGACGGCGGTTGTTGCGTATCGCGAAGTAATGAAGCGTAATGCGAAACGCTACCCGCAGCATGCTTCCCCCGGACCGCCCCGGTCAAGACCGATCGGCCGCCGGCGGTGCCTCGGTTCAGCGGAGTTCGGTGACCGCCTCGCGCAGCACGTCCAGACCGACCGAGCCCAGGTCGAGCGCGCGCCGGTGGAAGTCCTTGAGCGAGAACGCCGATCCCTGCCGGGCGGCGGTCTCCTCGCGCAGCTGCAGCCAGAGCCGCTCACCGATCTTGTAGCTCGGCGCCTGCCCCGGCCAGCCCAGATAGCGGTGCAGCTCGAACCGGCGCATGCCCTCGCTCAGCCGGGCGTGCCGGCCGAGGAAGTCCCAGGCCTTCTCGTACGTCCAGTCGCCGCCACCGAGTTCGGCGGGGGCCTCGAAGCCGCAGTGCACCCCGATGTCGAGCACCACCCGTGCCGCGCGCAACGACTGGGCGTCCAGCAGGCCCAGGTAGTTGCCGGGATCGTCCATGAAACCGAGTTCGGCCATCAACCGCTCCGCGTACAGCGCCCAGCCCTCGCCGTGACCGCTGACCCAGCACATCATCCGGCGCCACTTGTTCAGCAGCTCCCGCCGGTAGACGGTCTGGCCGATCTGCAGGTGATGCCCCGGTACCCCCTCGTGGTACACGGTGCTCAGCTCCGACCAGGTGCGGAACTCGGTGTCGCCCTTGGGCACCGACCACCACATCCGGCCCGGCCGGGCGAAGTCGTCGCTGGGGCCGGTGTAGTAGATGCCGCCGGTCTGGGTCGGGGCGATCCGGCACTCGATCCGGCGCACCGGTTCGGGGATGTCGAAGTGCACGTCGGCGAGGGCGCTGATCGCGTCGTCCGCCTTGCCCTGCATCCACTCCCGCAACGCCTCGGTGCCGCGCAGC
Organism: Kineosporiaceae bacterium; assembly: GCA_036758885.1. GTDB lineage: Bacteria > Actinomycetota > Actinomycetes > Actinomycetales > Kineosporiaceae > DAIOVT01. The sequence continues at coordinate 4,034 of DAIOVT010000182.1, read as the reverse complement.
AGATAGCGCTCGTCGGCCTCGAGCACCCGCAGGGCGGCGTCCATCTCGCTCAGACCGGCGCTCGGGTCGGCATCGTTGCCGGAGGGCGTGCTGCCGTTCGCCGTGATCCGCCGCGCCGTGTCCTGCATCTCGGCGGTGATCCGGGCCAGCTCCTGCTGCCCCCAGGCATAGGTCTCGGCCAGGTCGATGCTTGCGCCGAGGAAGACCTGCGAGGCCAGTCGGTACCGCTCCCGGCCGACGCCGTCGGCCCGGGGAGCCTGGTCGAGCAGTCCGGACAGGGCCTCGGCGAGTGCGGAGTAGGCCGATCTCGCGCCTCCCGCAGCACGTTCCAGGTCTGCCCGGACGGCGCCCGGCAGCTCGGCCGCCGGTGCTCCGGGTTCGGCGGGCTCGATCCGCGCCCCGGCGACCAGCTCGGCGAAGTAGCCGTCGTCGGCGACCAGGGCGTGGCACTGGGTGATGCACTCGGCGATCTGCCGGTGGGCGCTGACCTGTCCGCGTGCCGCCGAGACGCGCAGCGTCGTCGTCCACTGCTGCAGGGCGGTGGGGATGGCCGCGATCCGGGCCGCGACCACCGACCAGTCCTGCGCCGACCCGGTCGGCATCAGGTCGAGAACGTCCCGGCAGGCCTGCAACGGTGAGGCGATCACGTTGACGTCCATCTGCGTGTAGCCGGCCTCGTCGAGGGCGATCTGCAGCCCGAGTCGCTCGCGCATCGCGGCCAGGGTGACCCGGTCGACGTCGTCGGTGGGGGTGGTGCCGTCCAGTGCGGCCAGGGTGCGCCGAGCGGCATCGGTGCGGGCCGCGTGGCCCTCGGGGGAGAGGTCGTCGAGCCGGTCGTCGTGGCCCGGCACCCCGAGCGAGGTCGCCTCGATCGGGCTCAGCGCGATCACGGTGTCGAAATGGGCGTCGGCGACCGCGTCGATCGCGGTCGGGGTACGTGCGGTCGGGGTACGTGCGGTCGGGGTACGCGTGGTCGGGGTGCCGGTCCGGTCGGCGGCCTGGGCGGCGGGCGGGTCGGCGGGCACGGAGTCGTTCGGCGCGTGCGGCATGACCGGACGCTACTCGCCGGCGGTGGTCACCGGCCACGGGGTCGAGCGCGACGTGGTCCGGCGGTGGTGGTGCAGCCGGTGCCGGTTCGGCTCAGGGGCCGACGACCGCACTGGTGGCGGTCGCCGAGCCGCTGCTCGAGCTGCACTGCTTGAAGGCCTGGTAGCGCAGCAGGCTGGAGCCGAGGAAGGAGTAGTCGCCGTCGCCGGTGGAGATCGCGGTGCGCACCACCCGGGTGCCGGACTGCTCCAGGATCAGGTGGCACTGGGTCCCGGCCGGCATCGGTGAGCCGACCGCCGTCCAGTTGATCCTGATGGTCGCGGTGAGCACCAGCGGGGAGCGGGTGATGCTCACCGTGCCCGGGGTCAGCACGATCGGCATCGAGATCGTGCGGCCGGCGGAGCGGGTGCACAGACCTGCCGTGTTGCACACGTCGGCGTACGCCGTCGCCGACTGGCCGGGGGCCAGCGAGGTGATCGAGATCGAGTACTGGCTGGAGTTGCCGTTGACCGACACCGGCCACGAGGAGCCGCCCACGGTCATCCGGATCGAGGCGACCTGACCGGTTGCCGCCCGGACGCCGAGCAACGACACGGTCGCGGTGGAGCCGCTGTACTGCACGTCGCCGAAGTACGAACGGTCCGGAGCCTGGGCCGGCGGCGGGGTGGAACTGGCCGGGGCCTGCGAGGTGCTCGACTGGCTGGGGCGCTCGGTCGCCGGCCGGCTGGGCTCGGTGGCCTGGGCGCCGGTGCCGACCGTCGAGCCGTACGAGGGGCGGTCGATCGACGTCGGCCGCTCGCCGGCCACGCCGTTGCCGGGTGCCGTGGCGCTGCTGGGCGAACCGGTCCCGGAGCCGGCGGTGACGCCGCCACCGGTCGTGGCTGCGGCGGAGGGGCCGGTGCCGGAGGCGCTCGCCGAGGAGGAGCTGCCGGCGCCGGCGGATGCCTGGGCCTCGGTATCGCTGCCGGCGGACGGCGCGTCCACGGACTCGGGGACGGCGGGCGCCGAGGTGACCGGCTGCTCGCCCATGACGGTGCGTCCCGGCCCACCGTTGTTGAACAGCACCGCCACGCCGCCGATCAGCCCCAGCGCCGCGGTCAGCGCGAGCGCGATCACCTGGCGCCGTCGTCGTGGCGAGGGTTCGTTCGCGGTCGTGGTCCCACCGGAGCCCCGGCCCGAACCACTGCCGGTGCGGCGCTCGCCGGAGTCGGACTGCCGCGGCAGCACCGGCCGCGAGGAGGGGCCGCCGGGCATCGGGATCTCGGTGGTGCCCGGCCCGGACGTACTTCGTGCAGAGCCCTCGCGCCCCTCGCGGGTCGTCGCAGAGCCCTCGCGGGTCGCCGCGGCGGCGAGCGGCAGCGGGGCGATGTCACGACCGCGGTCGTCCTCGCGGTGGTCCTCGCCGTCCGCTGTGGGATCTGTCTCGGGGACGTCGCCGAGCGGGATCAGTGCGTCGGCGCCGGTGCCCGAGCGTCCGGACAGCGGCCGGGCCAGGTCGGCGACGATCGCCTCGCCCGCCGGGCGCAGGGTGACCTCGTCCCAGCCGCGGGTGGAGATCGGGCTGGTGTCCGGCAGACCGCGTCCGCGCTGCGGCCGCGGCGGCTTGGTGTCGTGGTTCGGTGCATCGTCGGCCGACGCGTCGTGGTTCGGGGCGCCGCGGTTCGGCTGGTCGTGGTTCGGCTGGTCGTGGTTCGGCTCGGCGGCCACGGCTGGTTCGGCGTCGTGCCAGCGGCCGTCGATGTCGGTCGCCGGGGTCGCGGCGGCCACGGTGGCGCGGTGCGGACGCAACGGCGTCCGGCCGGAACCGGAACGCGCGGAACCGGAACGCGCGGAACCGGAACGGGTGGAATCGGAGCTGGAGGATCGGTCGCCGCGGGAGCGACGGGACGCCGCCGGGCGGGCGGCCCCGGACGCCGCCTCGGCCCGGGCGTCGGCGTCCTCGCCACCGGCACGGGGCGGGGTGGTCTGCAGCGGCACGTGACCGGCGACGTCGTGGAAGACCGAGCCGGGCTCGATCAGCTCGCCGTTCGCGCCGATCAGTTCGTCGTCCACCTGGGAGATGAAGGCCTCGGGCCCGGTCCACCAGGGGTCGTCGGGGATCTCGGCGAGATGCTCGTGACGCCCGTACATGACGATCCTCGGCACCGGCCCCCGCCGGGTCTGGTTGTTCGTCATTCCGCCGTCTTCATCTCTGTACACCTGATCCCCGCGCCATCAGCGTTTTCCCAGCGAAAGGCTAGTGCAGGCAGGGCCTTGCCCGGGGCCGAACGGGGGACCTCGGCGTAGTCCGTTCGGGGGATGTCGCCACGCCGTGATCATGGTGAGGAGCCGGTCCGCGACCGGTGGGATCACCCCGGTGGATCAAGGTGAGATCGCCCACTCGTCGCCGTGGGCCGGGGCGGTCAGGCGTTCGCGACCACCTGGCGGTTGTGGTGCAGGGCGACCTGTTCGGCGGCCTGCCGGATCAGCCCCGCGGTGTCGGCCGGGATCGCGACACCCTCGAGCGCCTCGATCTGCCGGATCTCCTCGGCCTGCACCACCTGGGTCAGTGCCAGCACCAGGTCGAGCCAGGCGTCCCGGCTGAGGTCGTCGGCCTCCGCGGTGAGATCGTGCTCGGTCAGCCGCCGCGCGACGAAGCGGCGTACGCGCTCGTTCAGCTGGACGTCGACCGCCTCGCCGGTGTTCAGACCGGGCCGGGCCAGCAGGGTCGAGGCGGCGAGCGCCACGGTCACCGGATCGACCGGCCCGGCCGAGGTCGGCGAGTCGGGCTCGGGCGATCGGATCGCGTCCTCGACCATCTCGCCGGCCGTGCGCCGGTTCAGCCGGTGCAGCCACGCGGCGACCGCCTGGTGGCTGCGCCGGCCGAAGTCGGGGGGCAGGTGGGCGCCGGTGGCGTCCGGCTCGACGGGGTGTCCGCGGCGCTGCCCGGCCCGGACGACGGCCTGACCGACCTGTTCGCGCAGCAGCCCGACCAGGCTGGCGGTGAT
>DAIOVT010000181.1:0-7577 GCA_036758885.1 Kineosporiaceae bacterium | reverse complement strand
GGGTGGGGTCGGGCTGACCGATCCGGACGACGCGGTAGATCGAGTTCGCGGCACGGGTGAGCAGGGCGACGCCGGCCACCGTGACCACGCCACAGACGATGATCAGGGCCACCTGAAGACCAGTCATGGCACGACTCTCCCCTGTCACTCGACCACGCGCTCACGCGCGTGCATGTGCTATCTCACACGCCCGTTCGGGCGCGGCCTTCCTGGCCCTCGGCGTATCCGCCTATCTCAGCGTGCCGGATCCGCCGAAGGCCAGCCTTCCAGAGCCTGTCACCTTGCCGCGCGCCACCCGTGGTGCCCTGTGCGTGCGCGTCGGACCCTATTCGGCAGGACTGGGCATAGGAGGCATGACGTCGACACCGTCGAGCAACTCGTCCAGGTCTCAGCGGGCGGCATCAACTTGACGTCTTCAGGCGAGGGAGGCGGTGGGCCAAGGACTCTTCGTTCTGGAGCGTGCGAGCGGCCTCAGCCCAAAGAGGGCTAGACCAAACAGGGACACATAGGTGATATCGCGCATAACGGAAAGTAGTTATGAAGAGAATATTGCGCCCAAAACCGACATTCGTCACTCTGAACCCGTGCTCCTCGTTCGCTTGGAGCGCTGAGCGGTCGCGTAGCACATCGCGAGCGCAGTCTGACGCCTGGGGTGAGAGGTGAAGGTAATGATCAAGCAGTACGCAAGGATCGTTGTCGTCGGCCTAGTCGCGATGTGCGGCCTGATTGTGGGGGTGACGAATAGCGCCTATGCCGCTGAGGGTATAGGGCGTGGTCAAGGGATCGCGGGGGCGCCCGCGGTAAAGGCGGTCTCGGCGCAGAGTGTGGCTAGCAATGGTGACTCCTGGTGTAGTACCACAACATGCAATTTTACGTTCACCAGGGGGCAAACGGCGGCGCTGACAAACTATACGAAGATGACGGGTGCATGCGCCCTCGTTCCGACGCCTGGGAACGTCTTGTGCGCGGCTGGTGCATTAACTCTGATCTCCTTTGCCAACGACGCTCGCAAGCAGAACGCCTGTTTGAAGATCACCTGGGTTCGCTACGTTCAGCCTCCCGCGGTTCCATGGTGGCCCAGTGTCGACAAGAGTGGACACTGCAAGAACTGATCGAACGCGGATCGGTCCCGGCGCAGGGCTTGTCGTGTGAATGTGTGCCGGCATGGCCATGGTGCCAGTGGCAAGAGTGCGAATAGGCGGGATCGAAAAAGTCTGGCGGAGTTGCGCGAAATCTATTGGATGGTCTTGGTCGAGGCGAAGGGATCTTCGCCTCGACCAAGACTCGTCTGCCAGGATCGAAACCCCGATCAACTGTTGACAATTCAGCGATAGTCCGGTCGATCGAAACGGTGCGCAAAGGGCCGCGGCGGCCGCGCGGTCGAGGGTCGTCTTCGCGGTGCCCTAGCCTTGAGTTGGTTGCGACCGCATCTATTGGCGCACTTTCTGCACTTCCTTGTCATCGCTGGATTTCTTCGGATCGAGTCTCCTGCGGGGTTCTCGTGCGGGTTCCGCTGTCTCCACCCCCTTCGTGTCGTGCCGATATGAGCAACGTCCTGCGCGCGGCAGGCAGGGAGTCGTCGTGGCAGGCAGGCAGATCGTGGATGGCTCGCGCGACGCTTGCGACCTGTGCTGTTCCAGTCCTCCGGGTCCGTTCGGGCCTCGGGCGCCCCGCCGAGCCCCTTGACGCCCCGGGAGTGCCGCCTTAGCGTCCTGTTTGGTTCCAAACGAACTCGCTGACGGCATCGACGCCGTCCCCGGAGGGAGCACGAATGAAGCCCACTCCCGTCCCCCTGGACAAGGTCGATCTGGCCGATCTCGACACGTTCGAGCACGATGCGGCCTGGGGCATGTTCGACACGCTGCGCCGGGAGGCGCCGGTGTTCTGGAACCCCGAGCACGACGGCGGGTCGGGGTTCTGGGCGATCACCCGCTACGCGGACATCGAGGCGATCGACAAGGATCCCGAGACCTTCACCTCGATGCGGTTCACCAACCTGGAGGAGCCCCCCGAGGAGTTCCAGGAGCTGCGCCGTTCGATCCTGGAGACCGACGGCCCCCGGCACCTCGCGCTGCGCAAGCTGCTGATGCGCGACTTCACGCCGGCCCAGTTGCGGCGTTACGAGGACTTCCTGCGCGGCCTGGCCACGCTGACCATCGACGTCGCCCTGCAGCAGCAGGAGATGGACTTCGTGCACGCGATCGCCGCGGACTACCCGATCGCGGTGCTGGCCCGGCTGCTGGACACCCCCGAGGAGATGACCCCGCAGCTGATCGAGTGGGGCAACCAGATCGTCGGCTTCTCCGACCCCGAGTACGCCGACGTGCTGATCAACTCCGAGGAGGCGCAGAAGTACCGGCACCTGCCGTTCAGCTCGCCGGTCTCGCAGGAGATCTTCGACTACGGCCGCCGGCTGGCCGCCGAACGACGCGACGGGGACGGCGACGACCTGGTCTCGAAGCTGGTCAATCGCCTTCCGGAGGACGGGATCCCACTCTCGCCCGAGCATTTCGACAACTACTTCCTGCTGCTGGTGGTGGCCGGCAACGAGACCACCCGGCAGGCGATCAGCCACTCGATGAAGGCGCTGATCGACCACCCCGAACAGCTGCAGTGGCTGCGTGAGCACCCCGACCAGATGCCCCAGGCGGTCGAGGAGATGCTGCGCTGGGCATCGCCGGTCTACCACTTCCGGCGCACCGCGACCCGCGACGTCGAGCTGCACGGCGAGACGATCAAGGCCGGCGACAAGGTGGTGATGTGGTTCGCCTCGGGCAACCGTGACGACGCCAAGTTCGACCGGCCCTACGAGTTCGACCTGACGCGGTTCCCGAACGACCACATGACCTTCGGCCGCGGCCCGCACACCTGTATGGGCGCCAACCTGGCCCGGTTCGAGATGCGGGTGCTGTTCGAGACCCTGCTGCCGCGTATCGCCAGCATCGAGCAGAGCGGCGAGATCGACCGGGTGAGAAGCAATTTCGTCAACGGCATCAAGCGCTTCCCGGTGCGGATCGAACCGCGGCAGGCCCCCGCGCCGACCACCACCCGCACCACGGTGCGCGAGCACGAGGGCGACATGCTGGTCGCCTCGGCCACCAAGGTGGCCGACGAGGTCGTCGAACTCGTGCTGGTCGACCCGGACGGCGACGAGCTGCCGCCCTGGACGCCGGGCGCGCACGTCGATCTGCTGCTGACCGACGAGAACGGTGAACAGCTGGTGCGTCAGTACTCGCTGTGCAGCGACGTCGCCGACTCGACGTCGATCAGGGTCGGGGTGCTGCTCGCCCCCGACTCCCGGGGCGGATCGGCGCGGGTGCACCAGCTGACTTCCGGTGCGACGGTGCGGGTTCGGGGACCACGCAACCACTTCGCGCTGGTCTCCTCACCGCGGTACATCTTCATCGCCGGAGGCATCGGCATCACCCCGATGCTGCCGATGATCGCCGCGGCGCAGGCGGTCGGCGCCGACTGGCACCTGTACTACGGCGGTCGCAGCCGCACCTCGATGGCCTTCCTCGACGAACTGGCGCAGTACGGCGACCGGGTCTCCGTCGTCCCGCAGGACGAGCTCGGGGTGCTCGACCTGGACGCCGTTCTCGGTCGCTCGCAGCCGGACACCCTGGTCTACTGCTGCGGCCCGGCGGGTCTGCTCGACGCGGTCGAGGAGCGCTGCACGGCCAACTGGCCGATCGAGGCGCTGCACCTGGAACGTTTCGCGGCCCGGGCGGCCGAGGTGCCCGAGGGCGGTGAGCGTGGCTTCGAGCTGGTGCTCGCGGCGTCCGGGATGACGCTGACGGTGCCGCCGGACCGCACCGTCTTCCAGGTCATCGAGGACGCCGGTGTCAGTGTGCTCGGCTCGTGTCACGAGGGTGTCTGCGGCACCTGTGAACAGGCGGTGCTGGGCGGGCAGATCGACCACCGCGACTCGGTGCTCAGCCGTGCCGAACGCGAGGCCAACGACGCGATGATGGTGTGTGTCTCGAGGTGTCTATCGGACCGGTTGACCCTCGACCTGTGAGTCGGGAGGTCAACTGTGCCAAGGGTTCTGGTGATCCAGCACGACCACGTCTCGCCGATCGGCCCGATCGGTGAGCGGTTCGCCGAACGTGGCCACCAGGTCGAGCTGTTCGGTGTGGTGCCGCGGGAACGGTTCACCAGCCCGGACGTCGAGGTGGCCCTGCCCGACCCGATCGGTTACGACGTGATCGTGCCGATGGGGGCACCGTGGTCGGTGTACGACCACGACCGGATCGGTACCTGGATCGCGCCCGAGCTCGACCTGTTGCGCCGGGCTCAGCAGCACGACGTTCCGGTGCTCGGCATCTGCTTCGGCGGTCAGGCCCTGGCGGCGGCGCTCGGTGGGTCGGTGCAGCGCGCCGAGGTGCCCGAGATCGGTTGGTACACCGTCGATTCGGACGATCCCGGGTTGATCGAGCCGGGCCCGTGGTTCGAGTGGCACTTCGACCGCTGGTCGGCTCCGGCCGGTGCCACGTCGCTGGCTCGTACCGACGCCGCCGAACAGGCCTTCGTGATCGGCCGCTCGCTCGCGGTGCAGTTCCATCCCGAACTCACCCCCGACATGTTGCAGGGCTGGCTCGACAACGGCGGCGACCGGCACCTGGCCGCCAACGGCGTGGACGGCGACACCCTGACCCGGCAGACCCGCGACCACGCCGAGGCCGCCCGACGGCGCGCGCACACCCTGGTCGACCGTTTCCTCGACCGGGTGGTGGCCGGCCGGTGACCGGCCGGGCTGCTCAGATACCGAGCCCCAGGTTGTTCAGCACCGGCACCAACTGCTCCTCCTCGTAGCGCAGGTGGGGCAGGAGCGCGCCGGCCAGTGCGTCGACCGAGCCGCGGACGTCGTCCACACCGCCGCCCTGGACCAGCGCCACCAGCGACCGGTCGACCTGCTCGAGCACGGCGGCGATCTCGTGGTGCTCGCGCTCCAGCCGGTCGACCACCGGGACGAGGGCCGGGTCGTGCGAACGCACCGCCGGGAACATGGCGGTGTCCTCGATGGTGTGGTGTGTGGTGACCACCCGGCAGTAGCTCTCGCAGTAGGTACCGAGCGTCCAGTTGTTCTGCCGCATCGTCATCAGGTTGATCGCCGACCGGGCCGAGGCGACGTCCAGCTGTCCGTGCTCGACTTGGTCGATCAGCCCGCTCAGCTGCTGCAGTTCCTGACGCAGGTGGTTGTGGATCAGCACCAGCCGGTCGCCGTCCCCAGGGCCGGCGGGACGGGCCGGGTCTTCAGGCGGCCGCTGTGGCGCAGACACTTCTGCATGATCACGAGGGGTTTGTGGTGCTGGAGTCAGCCGCTCGGTCTCGACCCGTTCGCGGACGGCGGGAGCCACCTCGTCGGCGAACCGGGCCACGGCGGCCAGGTCGCCGGGCTCGACCGGGAGCACGAAATGGCTGATGCCGAGCTCGAGGGTGAACCCGGTGAGCCGTTCGATCCAGGCCCGGGTGTCGGCGGCGGTGTCACCGGGCGGGTTCAGGTTGTAGATGCGGGCGATCTCCGACGGCGCCCGGCCGGCGGCCTGCGCCGCGTCGTCCAAGATCTTCGACAGCTGCGCGACCTGGTCGGGCGGCACGTAGCCCTCGCTGACCGACCAGCCGTCGCCGAGACGTCCGGTCAGGCGCAGCATGCGCGGCTTGATCGCGCCCAGCCAGATGCCGATCGGGTGCGGCGGGGGCGGACCGGGCCGGGCCCCGGCGAGCGAGTAGAAGTCGCCCTCGAGGCGGGGGGCGCGGGACGGCGACCAGAGCGCCCGGATCACCGCGATCGCCTCCTCGAGCGCCGAGACCGCCTCGCCCGGAGTGCGCCGGGGGGTGCCCATCGCCTCGATCGCGCCCCAGAACGCGCCGGCGCCCAGGCCGAGCTCGGCCCGGCCGTCGGAGAGGATGTCGAGGCTCGCCAGCACTCGGGCCAGCACGGCGGGCGGGCGCAGCGGCAGGTTCGCCACGTTGGGCCAGAGCGAGACCCGCTCGGTGTGTGCCGCGATCGTGGTGAGCAGGGTGAGGGCGTCCAGGAAGGCGGGTTGGTACGGATGGTCCTGCACGCTCACCGAGTCCAGACCCCGGACGTCGGCCTCCACGGCCGTGGCGATCACCTGTGACGCCTGCGCGGCGGTGGGCGTCACGAAGACGCCGAACCGCAGCTCCTGGCCGTAGTCGGGCATGGCTCAAACATAGGCAGGCGATGCGTCCGGGGCGGACCCACCCCCCGGGCCCGCACGCCACCCCGTACCGCGCAGAGCCCTCCCCGTGATCATGCAGAACTGCTTCGACGTTCGAAGCAGTTCTGCATGATCACCGCGGGGTGGGGGTGCGGTTCTGCATGATCACGCTGGGGTCAGGACTCCGGGCGGGACCGGGCGGCGATGTCGGCGAAGACCGGCCGCCAAGCCGTCTCGAGGGCCTCGCGGCCCATGAAGATGCCCAGGTGCCCGCCCGATGTGGTGATCTTGGTGATCTCCTCGGCCGGGGTGGAGACGAACTCGGCCATCGCGTAGACCTGCGGCGGGGGAGTGATGTGGTCCTTGGCGCCGGCGAGCAGGTAGACCGGACAGTGGATCTCGGCGAGATCGACCTTGCGGTCGTTGATCACCAGGGTTCCGCGGAGCAGTTCGTTGTTCATGAACAGGTGCTCCACGATCCACAGGTAGAACGCGCCGGGGATCGGCTGGGTCCACTGGAACCAGTCCTCGAAGCGGCGGTACCGCTCGACATAGGCTGCATCGTTGATGTTCGCGAGCAGGCCGAGACGGCGCTCCACCTCGCCCTCGGGCTGCATCAGCTTGAAGCCGTTCAGCAGGAAGTCGCCCGGCAGCACGCCGTTGTTGGCCTTGACCACGGCCTTGTAGAAGTCGAGCTTGCCGAACGGCGAGACCAGCTGCACCCAGTCGTGGATCAGTGGCTCACCGGCGTGGAAGTCGATCGGCGCACCGGCGATGGTCAGGGTGTGCACGGTCTCGGGGTACATCGCGGCGTAGATGGTCGCCAGCCAGCCGCCCTGACAGTCACCGACCAGGTTCACCTGGCCGCCGAGCTCACCGATCGCCTCGTTGATCACCTCGAGGTAGCCCTCGATCCCGGTGTTCTTGCTCTCGGCGGTGGCGCCGATCCAGTCGAGCGAGGCCACCCGGCCGCAGCCGGCCTCGAGTGCCGTGCCGACCTGGGACTGCCCCTCGGCGTAGTCGACGATGCAGGAGTCGTGCCCGGCCTGCGGCGGCAGCAGCAGGGTCGGCACGACGTCGAGATCGGCGGTCGGCACGTGGGCGGGCGTGAAGTCGCGCAGCCGGGCCACCGGCCATTCCCGCAGCACCCGGTTCTCGCTCGCCCAGACCGGCCGGTTGCGGCGCTTGATCTCCTTGGTCCAGGCCAGCAGTTCGCCGGTCAGCTGCCACGGCGCCATCGGCCGGTTCAGCAACTGGGTCCAGTACTGCATGCCACCGCGCATCAGCGCGTCGGTGATCGCGTTCACCGAGCCGCTGCTCGCGTCGAGGATACCGGGAGGGCACTGGCCGATCGGCTTGCGCTGGCGCACCGTGGGCACCCCGGACGGCGTG